>MWCV01000051.1 GCA_002070215.1 Chloroflexi bacterium ADurb.Bin180
ACCGCCACAAGCGCGCTGATCTGACACCTCATCCCTTCCGCGAGGGGAGGCTGGTGCCCATCGACCGCCTGGTCGAGCGACTGGGCCTGCACAAGTACCATCACCTGCGCCCGGCCTTTGATGACGAGGTGAGGGCTCCGGCCCGGGTAGTGATTCCGCTCAAGCAGCATACTGGCGTCCCGTCGGCTCCGGTGGTAACGGTTGGCCAAAAGGTGGAGAAGGGCGACCTGATTGCGGCCATCCCGGAAGGCAAGCTGGGCGCGAACGTTCATGCCTCAATCGACGGACGTGTGAGCGAAGTCACTGACAAAACCATCACGATTTCCAGGTAATACTCAGACAACGCAACTCTATCGAGGAGGCCGACAAGAGATGGCAGAGTTCAAGAAAGCAATTCCCGTGGGCGTGTCGGCGCGACACGCGCACTTGTCGCAGAAGGATCTGACCGCCCTGTTCGGCGAAGGATACAAGCTCAACGTGCTCTATCCGCTGAGCCAACCCGGCCAGTATGCGGCCACGGAAACGGTGACGGTCAAGACCAGCCAGGGGGAGATACCCGGAGTCCGAATTCTCGGCCCGGTGCGGCCGCAAACGCAGCTTGAGATCTCGCTTACCGACGCACGGCGTCTCGGGGTGCTGGTTCCGGTACGGTTGTCTGCTTCCGGTGGCGCAGGCGGGGTGACGCTCATTGGTCCCAAGGGCCAGGTGGAGTTGGCGCAGGGCGCCATCGCCGCGATGCGACACATCCATATGACCCCGCAGGACGCGTCGGACTTTGACGTGATGGATGGCGATGTGGTTAAGGTCCGGGCGTTGGACGGACGCAGCGTGGTCTTTGAGCAGGTCGTGGTTCGGGTGAACCCGCAGTTTAGTCTCGAGTTCCACGTGGACACGGACGAAGCCAATGCCAGCGGCCTGCGCTCGGGCGACAGGGTGGCGCTGATCCACCCCTTCCACGTTCCGTCCGGACCGGCCAGGTAGTATTGAGGCAGGGGGATCAACGGCGGCCGGGTGGCATTGGCTGACCGAGTAAGTTTGGCCTACAATGCCCCAGTGACAGAGCTCACTGGGGCTTGTGTTATCCAGGAACCGGAAAGGAAAACGATGGAGCGCATTATTCTCATCCTGAACTGCGGCAGCTCTTCGGTCAAGTACCGTCTGGAGAACTGGGACCGCGACGAAACCCTGGCCGCCGGCATCGTAGAGCGCGTGGGCAGTGCCGGTTCCTCGTGCACTCACGAGCTGCCCGGGCGCGACAAGATGACAATTCCTCACGACTGCCCGAACTACAGCGTGGCGATCAAGCTGGTGATGGACACCCTGACCAGCAAGGAGCATGGGGCAATCAAGGACATGTCCCAGATTGCCGCGGTGGGCCACAGGGTTGTTCACGGCGGCGAAAAGTTCGCCCAGTCCGTGGTGATCACTCCCGCGGTGCTGGCCACTTTTCGCGAGCTGGCCGACCTCGCTCCGCTGCACAATCCGCCCAACATCGAGGGCATCGAGGCAGCGCAGGCGTTGCTGCCAAAGGCCACTCACGTGGCGATCATGGACACCGCCTGGCATCAGACCATGCCTCCTCACACCTACACCTATGCCCTGCCACACGAGTGGTATGACCAGTATTCGGTGCGCCGCTATGGCTTTCACGGTACGTCTCTGCTGTACTGCTCAAAGCGCGCGGCGGTGCTGCTGGGCAAGGACCCTCTCCAGTGCAACCTGATCGTCTGCCACATTGGCAACGGCGTCTCGTTGAATGCGGTCAAGGACGGCCTGTCCTACGACACCAGCATGGGCTTTACGCCGTTGGAAGGCCTGGTGATGGGAACCCGCGCCGGAGACCACGATCCGGCGATCCCTCTTCATGTTATGGGCAAACAGAATCTGACTCCCAAGGACATGAATGCGATTCTGAACAAAAAGTCCGGTCTGCTGGGCATTACCGGCCGTTTCAGTGACCGGCGCGACGTGGAAAAGGCAGCTAACGAGGGCGACAAGCTGTCGGCCCTGGCCATCGAGGTCGAATGCTACCGCATCAAAAAGTACATCGGAGCGTACGCGGCATCGCTCGGCCGGGTGGACGCCCTCGTCTTTACGGCGGGCGTCGGCGAGATGTCGGCTCTTATCCGCGGTAAGGCGATGGATGGCCTGGAGATCCTGGGTATCCGCTACGATCCGGCCAAGAATGTTCTGGCCAAGACGCGCAACGCCGAGTGCGATATCACTGGCAAAGGCTCGCGCACCAGGGTATTTGTGATCCCCACCGATGAAGAGCGGGTGATGGTGGAGGATACGGTAGCGCTGTTGGAAGGGCGTTATCACGTGCACACCGAGTTCGCCTATACCTTCCAGGGCAAGGACTATCGCAACGAGTTGCGCGATGCTGGCCTGGTCAAAGACAGCAAAAAGATACCGGGGCTGAAGCGAATCCTCGCCCGGCCCAAATAGCGCGTTGTTGATGCACTGAGGCACACCAGTGCCAGACCGGTCACGAGTTTATCACAGCGAGGCCATCGTGCTCCGCCACAGCGAGTTTGGCGAGGCCGACCGCTTGTTGACCGTGTACACGCCCGAGTTGGGCAAACTGCGCCTCCTGGCCAAGGGTGTTCGCAAACCACGCAGCCGCAAAGCGGGCCACCTGGAGCTATTCACCCGGACCGAGCTCCTGGTGGCCCGTGGCCGTAACCTGGACATCATCACTCAGGCTCAGGCCATTGAGCCCTATCGCGCGTTGCGCTGCGACCTGTGGCGCATGAGCAACGCCTGCTACGTGGTCGAGCTGGTGGACGCCTTTGGCGAAGAGCAGGCCGAAAACGCTCCGCTGTATCTGCTGCTGAGCAACGCGCTGGGATGGATCTGCACTGCCGATGACCTGCCACTGACGCTGCGGTTCTTCGAACTGTCGTTGCTCGCACTAGTCGGATACCGCCCCCAGCTCTATCAGTGCGTACATTGTGCTACCGCGCTGGAGCCAGAGGTCAACTACTTCTCGGCCGAAGACGGGGGTATGCTCTGCCCCAGATGCATTGAGCATCGTTCCGGGGTGAGGGTGCTCTCCCTGGGCGCGCTGAAGGTGCTGCGCTACCTGCAGACCAGGCCTTATGCCGAGTGTGCCGCGCTCAAGCTGCAGGCGGTGACACGGTCAGAGGTCGAACAAGTGCTGCAGAGCTACCTGGTGTATCTGCTCGAACGCAAGCTCAAGAGCGTCGAGTTTATGAGCCTGGTGCGAAACTGCCGCGGGCCAAACGGCGCCTGATTTTCTGCTCCTCGTTCCTCCAGCAAGAACACGTGAGAGTGTGGAAAAACCGGGCGAGAGATGGGAGCACTCTGGCGCCTGTGCCTGGTAGTGCCAAGACTCGGGGCAACTACAGACCTCGATAGGTTCGTAGTACAGGCTCTGCCTACTGGCGCCCCGACGTGCTGGTCGGGGTCAGCCTGTCCCCACCCACTGACGCGGTGAGACCGTCCGGAAGGGGAGCGCTAAAGCGCAACTACGAACCTGTCGTTCGCGCTCCCTGGGCAGTTATTCCACACTCTCAACACGTTCGCTTTGACGTGGCTCTGCGTTGAGAGTAGACTTACCTGTTGCTAGTCATCCGAAGGGGGAGCACTCATGGACTTTCAGGAAGTCATCTTGCGACTGGAGCGGTTCTGGGCAGGACACGGCTGTCTGATCTGGCAGCCCTACAACGTGCAGGTGGGCGCCGGCACGATGAACCCGGCTACCGTGCTGCGCGTTCTCGGCCCCGAGCCGTGGAACGTGGCCTATGTCGAACCCAGCATCCGCCCCGCCGACGGGCGCTATGGCGAGAACCCGAACCGCTGGCAGCAATTCTATCAGTATCAGGTCATCCTCAAACCGGATCCCGGCAACCCGGTCGAGCTCTACCTGGCCAGCCTGCAGGCGCTGGGCATCGACTTTCGCCAGCATGACATTCGTCTGGTCGAGGACAACTGGGAAGCGCCTGCCCTCGGCGCCTGGGGACAGGGCTGGGAGATCTGGATGGACGGCCAGGAGATCACCCAGTTCACCTACTTTCAGCAGGCCGGGGGGTTCAACCTCGATCCGGTCTCGGTCGAAATCACCTATGGCCTCGAACGCATCGTGATGGTCCTGCAGGGGGTGCGCGCCTTTGTGGACATGAAGTGGGGCCAAGGTGTGACCTACGGCGACATCCTGCTGCGCTCTGAGGTCGAGCACTGCACCTACAACTTTCAGCAGGCCAACGTCGACCGCCTGCGCCAGATGTACGACCTCTTCGATGCCGAAGCCAGGGCCGCCCTGGCGGCTGGTCTGGTGATGCCGGCTCATGACTATGTACTAAAGTGCTCGCACGTGTTCAACGTGTTGGATGCGCGCGGCGCCATCGGCGTGACGGAGCGAGCCCGCTACTTTGCGCGCATGCGCGAAGTTTCCCGCGGTGTGGCGAAAGCATTTCTCGCCCAGCGCGAGGAGCTCGGCTTCCCTCTGAAGAAGGCTGTGGGACCAGCCACCGTGCAGCCTGCTACCAGCCCGGCCCTCTTCCCTGCCGAACCTGCTTCGTTCCTGCTGGAAGTGGGAGCAGAGGAGCTGCCGGTGGCGGACCTGGATGGCGCGCTGGAGCAGTTACGGGCAGCCGTGCCGCAGATGCTGGACGACTTGCGCCTCACTCACGGCAAAGTTCGTGTCCTGGGAACGCCACGGCGCCTGGTGGTGCACGTCGCGGGCGTTTCGCCCCACCAGCCGGACGAGGAGAAGGTCATCAAGGGCCCTCCGGCAGAGCTCGCTCTTGATCAGGCCGGGCAGCCGACCAAGGCCGCGCTTGGCTTTGCCAGGGGGCAGGGTGTACCGGTAGAACAGCTCGAGAAGCGTGAGCTGGATGGCAAGACCTACGTGGCAGCGGTTAAGCTGGTCCAGGGCCGCACGGCCGCTGAGGTACTGGGTGAAGCTGTGCCTAGGCTCATCGCTGCGCTCAAGTTCGGCAAGGTGATGCACTGGAACGACAGCGGCGCAACCTTCTCCCGGGCCATTCGCTGGATCGTGGCCCTGCTGGGCGATCAGGTGGTGCCCCTGCGGCACGCCGGCGTCGAGAGCGGACGGATCAGCCGCGGTCTGCGCCAGCTCAACTCGCCCGAGATTGAGCTCGTCAGCGCCGACAGCTACCTGGGCACCATGGCCGAGAACCACATCATGGTCGATAGCGAACAGAGAGAATCCAGCATCGCTCGCCAGGTGCGAGAACTGGCGGCCAGCGTCGGCGGGGTGATTCCCGACGACCCGGCGCTCCTCCACGAGGTGACGCATCTGGTCGAGTGCCCCTCGCCGGTACTGGGCCGCTTTGACGAGCGCTTCCTGGAGCTGCCGCAAGAAGTGCTCATGGCGGTGATGAGAAAGCATCAGCGTTACTTCCCCGTCGTCCAGTCGGGCAAGCTGCTGCCGTACTTTGTCACCGTGGCCAATGGCACCTATGAGCAAACAGAGGCGCTGGTGCATGGGAACGAGCAGGTCCTGCTGGCGCGCTATTCCGATGCTGCCTTTTTCTACCGGGCGGACACCGCCAAAAAACTGGACGAGTTCCTGCCTCGACTGAGCACCCTCACTTTCCAGGAAAGGCTGGGTTCGGTGCTCGACAAGTCCCGCCGACTGGAAGCGCTTGTACCTCAGCTCGCGGAGCTGAGCGGAGCCAGCGAACAAGACAAGAACGCCGCTGTGCGGGCGGCGTACCTGTGCAAGGCCGACCTGGCCACGCAGATGGTGGTGGAGCTGACCTCGCTGCAGGGTGTTATGGGCAGCAAGTATGCCGCCCTGGATGGCGAGCCGCCGGACGTGGTTCAGGCCATTGCCGAGCAATACCTCCCACGCGGAGCGGGAGACGAACTCCCGACCACGGTTGCCGGCACCCTGGTGGGCCTCGCCGACAGAGTGGACAGCCTGGTTGGCCTCTTTGCCGTTGGCCTCACGCCTACGGGATCTGCCGATCCCTACGGTCTGCGCCGTGCGGCACTGAGCCTGGTGCAGATACTGACCGACAAGGGCATTGGCCTGTCGCTGAACCGGGCCTATCGCGCCGCGGCGAGCCTGATGCCGGTGACCGTCACCGACGAGTCGCTCGAGTCGCTCCGGGATTTCGTCACGCAAAGAATGCGCGGGTCGCTCCTGGAGCGGGGCTACCGCTATGACCTGGTCGATGCCGTTCTGGCCGAGCAAGCAGACAATCCGAGCTCTGCTCTGGGCATACTGCGTGACCTCAGCGAGTGGGCGGCCAGGCCAGAGTTCGCTGCTGCGCTGACCACGTTCAGCAGGCCGTCGCGCATCACGCGCGACCTGATGACAGAGCTGCCACTCAGACCCGAGGCCTTGACCGAGCCGGCGGAGCGAGAGCTATATGAGGCGCTCCTGTCGGCCCAGAAGCAGCGCGCCACCGTGTCGACTGTGGCCGGACTCGTGACCCTGCTGCTTGGCCTGAGCAAGCCGGTAGAGCGCTTCTTCACGGATATCTTTGTCATGGTTGACGACGCGGCGGTGCGGGAGAATCGTCTGGCCCTGCTGCAGCGCATTGCCGCTCTGCCCCGAGGCATTGTCGACTTGACAGTGGTGCTCGGATACTAGATAATAAGAGGGTTTTAGTTTCGATCTCTACAAAGGAGTTGACAATCATGGCCAAAGACGTCAAGAAATGGGTGTACCTCTTTGCCGAGGGCAACAAGGACATGCGCAACCTGCTGGGCGGCAAGGGCGCGGGCGTTGCCGAAATGACCAACGCCGGCCTGCCAGTGCCTCCCGGCTTTACCGTCACTACCGAGGCGTGCAACGAGTATTACCGCCTTGGCAAAAAGCTCCCCGAGGGACTGTGGGAGCAGGTAGTGGCCGCGCTGCAGACCGTGGAGAAGCAGACGGGCAAAAAGTTCGGCGACGCCAAGAATCCCCTCCTGGTGTCGGTGCGCTCCGGGGCGCGGATGAGCATGCCGGGCATGATGGACACGGTGCTCAACGTCGGCCTCAACGAAAAGACACTGGCCGGCATCGCCGCGCTGACCGGTGACGAGCGATTTGCCTACGATGCCTACCGGCGCCTCATTCAGATGTTCGGCCGCATCGTCAAGGGCATCGACGGGCTCAAGTTCGACCGCATTCTGGATTCCTACAAGGCCAAGACCGAAGGCAAGAAGGATACCGACCTGACGGTCGATATGCTCAAGAAGGTCTCGCGCGAGTACCAGGCGCTGTACAAGAAGGAGCTCGGCGAGGACTTTCCGACCGATCCGCTGGAGCAGCTTCGTCAGGCCATGGAGGCCGTCTTTGGCTCGTGGTTCGGCAAACGCGCCGTGGACTATCGCAACTACTACCACATCCCGCACGATCTGGGCACCGCCGTCAACGTGCAGACCATGGTCTTTGGCAACATGGGCTTTACCTCCGGCACCGGTGTGGCCTTTACCCGCAACCCGGCAACTGGTGTGAAGGAGCCCTATGGCGAGTTCCTCCTCGACGCTCAGGGTGAGGACGTGGTGGCCGGTGTGCGCACGCCGCGCAAGCTGGCCGAGCTCAAGGAAGAGATGCCCGAGAGCTATGACCAGTTGATGAGCATCTTTGATATGATGGAAAAGCACTACCGCGACGTGCAGGATATGGAGTTCACCATCGAGCGCGGCAAGCTGTGGATGCTTCAGACGCGCGCTGGCAAGCGCACCGCGCGCGCTGCGGTCAAGATCGCCGTGGACATGGTGCGCGAGGGTCTGATCAGCGAGCAGGAAGCGGTAATGCGCGTTTCGACCGAGGAAGTGGATCAACTGCTGCACCCGGTCTTTGCCGACGAAGAGCGCAGGCGGGCGGAAAAGGCCGGCGACCTGCTGGCCAAGGGCTTGAACGCCAGCCCTGGCGCCGCGTCAGGCATAGCCGTGTTTGACGCCGACCGCGCCGAGGCGATGGCCAAGGCCGGGCAGGATGTGATCCTGGTTCGTCCGGAAACCAGCCCCGAGGACGTTCACGGCATGCTTGGCGCGCGTGGCATCCTCACTGGACGCGGCGGCGCCACCTCTCATGCCGCAGTGGTGGCCCGCGGATTGAACAAACCCTGCGTGTCTGGCGCTGAGGCGCTGGATATTGACGTCGAACAGGGCCAGTTCAAGGTCGACGAGAGAGTGATCAAAGAAGGCGACTATATCTCCATCGACGGCACCAGCGGCCAGATCTTTGCCGGACGCATCACGGCCAGCGAACCCAAGTGGGCCGATCAGAAGGAGCTGCTCGAGCTGCTTACCTATGCCGACAAGTTCCGCCGGCTGGGAGTCTGGGCTAACGCCGACTACCCGCGCGACTCGAAAGCAGCGCGCGACCGTGGGGCTCAGGGTATCGGCCTCTGCCGCACCGAGCACATGTTCTTTGAAGAAACTCGTCTGCCCATCGTGCAGCGCATGATCCTGCTCTCGCGCCGGACGGCGAACCTGGAGCTCCAGCTCGAGACTCTGCGCGGCGAGCTGGAGAACGCCTCGCCTGAAGTGGCCAAGCAGAAGAAAGCCGCCATCGCCAGGCTGGAAAAGGACCCCGAGCGCAAAGAGTACTATGCTGCGCTCAACAAGCTGCTGCCGCTGCAGCGGGGTGACTTTGAAGGCCTTTTTGAGGTGATGAACGGCCTGCCGGTGATCATCCGGCTGATCGATCCGCCCATGCACGAGTTCCTGCCCAAGCACGAGCACCTGACCGCCGCCATCGACGCGCTGAAGCAGCTCGTGGGCAACCCGGTTCTGCCGGAAGAGCTCAGGACCTGCCTGAACGACGAGCTCGCGGAGAAGGAAAGGATGCTCTCCACGGCGCAGAGCCTGCACGAGGCGAACCCGATGCTCGGTCTGCGCGGCTGCCGGTTGGGCATCATGTTCCCCGGCGTGACCGAAATGCAGGTGCGCGCCATCTTCCAGGCCGCCTGCCGCAAGGCCAAGAAGGGCGTCAAGGTGATGCCGCGGGTGATGATCCCGCTGGTCAGCCACGTCAACGAGCTGCGCAACCAGCAAGTCACCCTGGAGCGAGTGGCGCAGCAGGTGATGCAAGAGGAAGGCATCGAGGTCGACTTCAAGTTCGGCACGATGATCGAGGTGGCCCGCGGCGCTCTGACCGCCGACGAAATCGCCGAGCTGGCACAGTTCTTCTCCTTTGGCACCAACGACCTGACGCAGACCACCTATGGCATCTCGCGCGACGATGCGGAAAAGGGATTCTTGCTGTCCTACGTCGAACGAGGCATCCTGCCAGCCAACCCCTTCCAGGTCCTGGATCGTGTGGGAGTGGGCAAGCTGATGGAGATGGCGGTGGAGCTGGGTCGCAAGACCAGACCTGGTATGAGCATCGGTATCTGCGGCGAACACGGCGGCGACCCCTCGTCCATCGAGTTCTGCCACCACATCGGGTTGGACTATGTATCCTGCTCGCCCTATCGCGTGCCTGTGGCGCGACTGGCTGCGGCTCAGGCCGCTCTTGGCGAAAAGAAGGAAAAGGACCGCTAGGTCCGGCTCGCCCGTAGAATCATCAACCAGGCAGAGGCGCCCGAGCGGGCGCCTCTGTTCTATTGCGGCGAACCCGGCCGCGTATGCTTGACCGGCGGTAGGCCGTCCGCTATGATAGCACCGCCTGCTCGGTGCTACTCGGAAGCGCTCGCCTTTGGCGGGTGCTACGCTCGCACCACGGAGTCGTTGTGACTGCAGAGTTGTGGCCGTGACCTCGATACCCTCCAGCCGCGAGCGGCGTTCGCGTTCCGCCGGCCGCCTGCCCGCCCTAGCCGGCCTGTGCCTGCTGGCGCTGTGGCTGTGCTGGCCTGCCGCGCAGGCCAGCGCCGGGCCGGTGATCTCACTGACCAAGCAGGTGACGCCGGGAACCGTGGCCTCCGGCGCGCCAGTCACTTACACCGTAACGCTCAGCAACAGCGGCCCGGGGTCCGTCGAAGGGATCGTCTTTAGCGATTCCCTGCCGCCAGGCTTCAGCTATCGCTCCGGCACGAGCCGTATCAGCCTCAACGGGGTTACTATCTCCACCGCCAACCCGGTCGTGAGCGGCCAGTCTCTCATCTGGTCGTCGTTCCGCTTGCCTCCCGGGCGCTCGGGCAGCCCCTTTGGCATACACACCATGGTGCAGAGCCGCCGCGATATGGACTATATCGAGTACCAGCTCGGCAAGGCGGCGGAGCTGATGGACAGCGGCGCCTACGTGACGCAGCTCTTTGATTGGATCGACACTGGCTGGGCCGGCCCACCCGCGTGGATGGTCGACTTTGTCAACGAGAGCTATGAGCGGGGGCTGACGCCGGTGATCCGGTTGGCCGGCGGGCGCGGGTCGACCTGGTTCAAGCCCAAGACCGACCCCAATGGCAGCTACCAGACCTGGACCCAGGCCTTTAGGCGCGTGGTGCAGGGGCTGCCGGTCCCGGAGGGACGCTTGCTCTACGTGCAGGTGTGGAATGAGCCCAACCTGAACGAAGAATGGGAGGGAGCTGCTTCGCCAGTGGAATACGGACGCTTTCTGGTCGAGATGGCGGCGGCGTTGCGCTCCATCGGCAACCCACGCATCGTTATCCTGAATGCCCCTCTTTCTCCCGGCGGCGAGTACTACTATCTGGATTACCTGGAGGATATGCTCAACGCCGTGCCAGCTTCGCTGTGGGCCTTTGACGTCTGGGCCAGCCACCCCTATCCCAACAACCACCCGCCCGAATACAACCTGCACAACGGCACGGCCCGCTATGCCGACGCCACCATCGACTTGTACCAGCAGGAGCTGGCCATCCTGGCGCGCCACGGCCGCAGCGGCCTCTCGGTGCTGCTGACTGAGACGGGCTATGCGCTGGGCCACGCCGATTTCGGCTTTGAGGGCTATCCGCCGATCGGCGAAGAGAACCGCGCTGACTATATCCTGCGCGCCTTTCGCGACTACTGGAGCAAATGGCCAGAGGTCATCGGGGTCAGCCCGTTCGAGCTGGTGGACCCGACTGGCGCATGGGGCGCCTGGGACTGGCTTTATCCGGACGGGCGGAGCCATGCCCAGTTCGACCTGGTGCGGGTGATGAGCAAGGCCACGAGCCCTACCACCAGCACCCTGCGGCTCACCTTTCAGGCCTGGGCGCCGCAAACGCCCGGTACCTACCGCAACGACGTAACGGTGAACACGGCGAATGCCGGCAGCGTCACTCTGCTGCAGGCCGCTCCGCTGACCGTCGTCCAGCCGACGCCAACGCGCACGGCCACTGTCACCCGCACGCCCACGCCAACCCCGACGCGCACGGTCACCCCCACCCCCACGCCTACCGGCACCGCGCAAGAGTCACCGACGGCCACTGCCAGCCGCACGCCGACCGACACAGCCACGCCCACGGCCACCGCGACCGAGACGGAGACGCCCGGCCCCACACCAACGGCGAGGGCGTCGCCCTCACCGGAATGCTCAGACCTGATCACCAACGGCGGCTTTGAACTCGATGCGGACTGGCAGATTCTGAGTTCAACCTACCCGGCTACCTACACCACTTCGCTGCGGCAAAGCGGCGAGCGCTCGATGCAGATAGGCATCCCGGCCGGCAAGCCGGTCTATAGCTGGTCGAGCGTGGGCCAGGTCATCACCATCCCGCTGACGGCGACCAGCCTGCACCTGTCCTGCTGGATTTACCTGCAGTCGGCGGACACGGTCGGCGACGTGGCCTACATCTCGCTGTACCATGCTACGAGTTTCAGCGAGCTGCGCCGCATCGCCACTTTTCGTGAGGACAGCCCTGCCTGGAGGCTGCTGGAGTATGATGTGAACCTGACCGCGCTCAAGGGCCAGACGGTGCGCCTGGTGTTTGGCGTGCACAACGACGGGGCCGGCGGCATCACGGCGATGTGGGTGGATGACGTTTCGCTGAACGCCTGCGCGAGCCGGCCTACCTTGACTCCTGGACCCACTTCCACCCGCACCCGGACGCCCACCGCTACTGCCTCCCCGACCCGCACCAGCACCCCTGTGCCCACCCAGACGCCAACGCACGAGCCGGGGGTTACTCCGACACCTACGCCTACCGCGACCGCGGCGCCGACTGCGGCGGGCTGCGTGGAGTTGATCAGCGGGGGCGACTTTGAGCTGGACGACCCGGCCTGGACCTCACCGAGTGCGTGCCAGCCGCGGTACTCCACCGAGCGAGCCCACAGCGGGCAGCGTTCGCTGCGCGCCGGCATCGACCCCGGAAGCCCGAGCACCTGCTATTCAACGGTCTACCAACTGGTGGATGTGCCCGCCGGGCCGGGCACGGTCAGCCTCAGCTTTTCTTTTCTTGCCACGTCCGATGACACCTCGGGTGACCGGCACTATGCCCTGCTGCAGAGCGAGGCCGGCACGACGCTCTACACCCTGTTCAACCGCTTGCGCAATGAGAACGAGTGGCTGACGGTGAGCGGCTTTTCGCTGGACGAGTACAAGGGGCAGCGCCTGCGGGTGGTCTTTGGCGCCTACAACGATGGCGACGGGCTGACCAGCCGGCTCTACATCGACGACGTGTCGGTGCAGCGCTGCGAGTCAACGGCGCTCTACCTGCCTGTGCTCTGGTCGGAGGGTGCTTCGCTGAGCCGGGCCGCCGCTGCCGCCGCGGTCGACACCCTCAGGCAGCTCTGGGCAGCGGACCTGCCGGCCCGTGAACCAGCAGACAGCAGCGGCCTGGCGCTGGACGCCAGGCGAGGGCGTATGCTGGTTACCTCCGGCCGAGCGGTGGAGGTGATCGACACCGGCTCTGGCCGGGAGCTCAACACCATCGAGCTGCCGGCTCGTTTGCGAGGGCTGGCCGTGGACGAGGCCACGGGGCGGGCCTACGCCGCCCTGTGGGAGAGCAACCAGGTGGCGGTGTTTGACCCGTCGTCGGGCCGAGTGCAAGCCCTGGTCGGCGGAATCGCCGGGCCAAGCGGCGTCTGTCTCGCCGGCGGCGTGGTCTGGGTCAGTGCGACGCGCGCCAACGAACTGCTTGCTCTCGACCCCGAGTCGTATGCTATAATCAAGCGGCTGCGGGTGGGCGATGCGCCTTATGCGCTGTTGTGCGATGCCGCTGGCGGCAGGGTTTATGTCGGCAATGCCGGCGAGGACACGGTCACGCTGGTCGACGCCAGTTCTGGCCGCGTGATCGACACGGTGGAGCTCGGCGGTCTGGGCCATCCGCAGTCTCTGGCACTCGACGACCGGCTCGGGCGGGTCTATGTGACCTACGCCCTGTCGCCCAGGAAACGGGCCATCGCCATGCTCGATGCCTCCACCGGCCGCCTCCTGGGGCGGCTTGCGGGAACCGACGACCAACCCCTCTTCGGTGCCTACGGCATTGCCTCCGACCCGGAGAGAGGACGGGTCTATGTCACCAGCGGCGGTGAGCTGCTGACTCTGTCGGCCAGTCACCTGACCATCCTGAACCGCCTGCCGCTCGGAGACGGAACCGTCTCGGCGGGGCCGTTCGGTATGGCCGTCGAGGCGCAAAGCGGCGCGCTGTACCTGACCGGCGGCACGTTACCAGGCCGCGTGTGGGCCTGGGGCACAGTACCGGCGGTTGACCGTGCTTCGGGGGAGTGAAACGCAGCAATGGGCGTGATCGACGAGATCAAAGAACGGCTGGACATCGTCGATGTCATCGGCGCGTACGTGCCGCTGAAAAAGGCCGGCCGCATCTACAAGGGGCTGTGCCCGTTCCACAACGAAAAGACTCCTTCCTTCGTCGTCTACCCCGACACGGGCACCTGGCACTGCTTTGGTGCCTGCGGCACCGGCGGCGACCTGTTCACCTTTGTGATGCGCCGCGAGAATATGGAGTTTGGCGAAGCGCTGCGCCTGCTGGCACAAAAGGCCGGCGTGGAACTCGAACCGCGGCGCGACGGCGAGGCCGCCGAGTCGCGCCAGCGCGAGCGCGTGCTCAAGGTCAACCAGCTCGCGGCAGAGTACTTTCACTACCTGCTGATGAACGCTCCCGAGGCAGCGGCGGCGCGCGACTACCTGACCCGGCGCGGCATCAACGAAGAGACGCGGCGCAGCCACCTGCTCGGCTTTTCGCGCGACGACTGGCACGCCCTGGGCCAGCACCTGACGGCCAAGGGCTATACGGTGAGCGACCTGCTGGACGCCGGCCTGGTGATTGAGCGCAAGGAAGGCGGGAACTATGACCGCTTCCGCGGGCGGCTGATGTTCCCCATCCGCGACGTGCGCGGCAACATCATTGGCTTTGGCGCGCGCGCCCTGGACGACTCGATTCCCAAGTATATGAACTCGCCGCAGAGCGTGGTGTTTGACAAGAGCGGCGCGCTCTACGGTATCGACCAGGCCAAAGACGCCATCCGCGATGCCGGCCTGGTGGTCATCGTCGAGGGGTATATGGACGCCCTGATGGCGCACCAGTGCGGCCGCAAGAACGTGGTGGCCTCGATGGGCACTGCACTCACCGACAAACAGGTGCGCATCATCAAAAAGCTGGCCAAAAAGCTCGTGCTGGCGATGGATGCCGACACTGCCGGCAGCCAGGCCACGGTGCGCGGGCTCGACGTGGCCAGGGAAGCCTTTGACCGCAAGCCTGTGCCGGTGCTGACCGCGCGCGGCCTGGTGCGTTACGAGGACCAGCTCGATGCCGAGATTCGCGTGGCCGAGCTGCCAGCAGGCCTCGACCCGGATGAGGTGCTCAAAGAGGACGTGGGCCATTGGGATACCCTCGTCGCCGGAGCGCTGCCGGTCGTGGAGTACTACCTGCGCAACGCCGTGAGCCGCTTTGACCTCTCCTCACCCAAGGGCAAGGGCGCCGCCGCGCGCGAGGTGCTGCCGCTCATCCAGGAAGTGACCAGCTCGGTGGAGCGAGCGCACTACTTGCAGCAGCTCGCCTACCTGCTGCGCGTCGACGAGAAGACGCTGGTGATGGAGCTGGAACGCAAGTCGACCAGGCTGCGTCCCAGGGGCAAACCGAGCGCCGAAGAGCCGCCGGACGGTGCGCCGACCACGACCAGCCGCGGGCGCTCGGGCCGGCTGTCGGGTCAGCCGGGGATCAACTTTGGTCTGGAGCAGTACGTGCTGCTGCTGCTGCTCAAGAGGCCCGACATTCTGCCCGTGATGAACGCCGTGCTGCAGGGGCTCAAGTTAGAGCCCCTCGGGCCGGAAGATATGGGCGATAGCGAAAAGCGGGCCCTGTTCGCTGCCGTTCTGGCCCAAGTCGGCCAGACGGGTGCACTGGACATAACGGCATTCCACCAGGCGCTGGAGCCGTCGCTCTTGCCGGCGCTGGAGAACGCGCTGGCCTCACTGGAAAAGGTGACGGCGCTGTCGGATGAGTGGGTCGAGATCGACGCGGCGCACCGCGCGCTGATGCTGCGCGAGCTGCGGCTGCGCCGCGAGATGGACGAGCTGCGTTTTTTGCACCAGGAGACGCAGGCCGAGATGGATGCTGAAACGGCCCAGCAGTGGGGGCGCAGAGTGGACGAGCTGACCGCGCAGTTGGTGCGAATCCAGAAGGAGAAAGCAGTTCGCACCTCCCTGAAGGGTTCGCGCGTCGGGCAAACACCATTGTAGCAGGAGAAGTGGATGGCCAGGGCAAAGAAAAGTGACCAGAAAGCGGCGAGCGTAACCGCCAGCCACATCGAGCCAGAGCGGCTCAGCGAAGAGGACATTGACGAGAGGAAGGACCGTCTGATCGCCAAGGGCCTTGAGCAGCGCTTTGTGACCCAGCAGGATATCGACGAGGTCTATCCGCACCCCGATAAGGACGTTGAGGACCGCAATGCCCTCTACGCGGCCTTTCTCGAGATGGGCATCGCCATTCTGGGACCAGATGACGACAGGCCGACCGTGGAGAGCGACGAGTCGGTGCCCGACATCGAGGTGGCCACGCCGCAGCGAGCGGCTGAGGAGAGCGGCGATGATGACCCGGTTCGCCTCTACCTGCGCGAGATTGGCCGCGTTCCGCTCCTCACTGGCGAGGAAGAGCAGGAGCTGGCCCGGGCCGTGCAGGAGGGCCTCAAGGCGGCGGAACAGCTCAGCAAAGGCAAGGCCAACCCGCAGACCCGGTCGCTGCTCCTGCCTCAGGTGCGCAAAGGACAGGAGGCGCAGCGCCGCCTGGCCGAGGCCAACCTGCGTCTCGTGGTGAGCGTGGCCAAGCGCTATGCCGGGCGGGGAATGTCGCTGCTCGACCTGGTGCAGGAGGGCAATATGGGCCTCTTGCACGCTGTGGAAAAGTTCGACTACCGTAAGGGGTTCAAGTTCAGCACCTACGGCACGTGGTGGATCAGACAGGCCATCAATCGCGCCATCGCCGAGCAGGCCCGCACCATCCGCCTGCCAGCGCATATGATCGACACCATCAACCGCGTGCTGCGCGCCTCTCAGGAGCTGAGCCAGACGCTGGGCCGTGAGCCGACGGCGGAAGAGCTCGCGCTCAAGATGGGCCTGCTGTCGCCAGAAGAGGCCGAGGCGGTCGAGGAGGCCCGGATCTCGGGCGAGCCGCTCGACCCGGAGGTGCGCCGCGCGCTGACTCTGGCCTCGTCCAAGGTCCGCGAGGTGCTGCGCATCGTGCAAGAGCCAATGTCGCTGGAGATGCCCGTGGGGACCGAGGATACGAGCGAGCTCGGCGACTTTATTGAGGACGAGACCATTCCCGGCCCGGCCGACGAGGCCTCGCGCCGGCTGCTGCGCGAGCAGATGAGAGACATCCTCAGTTTGCTGACCAAACGGGAGCGCGAGGTGCTGAGCCTGCGTTTTGGGCTGGAGGACGGTCAGGGCCGTACCCTGGAAGAAGTGGGCAAAGAGTTCCAGATCACGCGCGAGAGGGTCAGACAGATCGAGGCCAAGGCGCTGCGCAAGCTGCGCCACCCGCAGCGCAGCCGCAAGCTCAAGGATTATCTCACCTGATCGAAGGGGCGCGGTGAGACCGTCCGGATGGGGAGCGCTGACCCCGACCAGCGCGTCGGGGCGCCAGTAGGCAGAGCCTGAACTACGAACTTTTCCGCGTTCGTACTTGGCGATCTCCCATCTGCTGTTGCACGTCGCCCACATATTCCACACTCTCAATCAAGCCGAGTTTGACTAAATGGCTCGCCTCGCGTAGAATGTGCGGTGCTTTCCTCGGTAGCTCAACCGGCAGAGCAATCGGCTGTTAACCGATGGGTTGTAGGTTCGAGTCCTGCCCGAGGAGCTCGTTCGACAGTCGCCTCCGCGGCTGTGCGAAACCGGCAACAGGCCTCCTCTCCGGGTGCGGAGGTGGGGCCTGTTTTTCGTACCTGGCGGCCAAAGTAACAGGCTGGTTACGAACAGGGCGACGAAGGTAACTGGAGCGACGAGAGACGTGAGCTGGCGCAAGAGCGCGGTCGCCACAACTGCAGTGCTGTTGTTCTTCCTGCTGGCCTGCCCGGCCCGTGCCAGTTACCCGGTCGAGGCTGCCTTGCTGCCCCCCAATGTCTACGTTTCCCCCGTCTCGCAATACGCGGTGGTGGGCGAGACCTTTAGCGCGGAAATCCGCGTGAGCGACGCGCTCGACCTGGGCGGATTCGAGTTCACCCTCAGCTACAACCCGGCTGTGGTCACGGTGACCAACATCGTGGTGGGCGGCTTGATCAGCTCCACCAACCGCACCGTGGCCGAGTACGGGCCGCTGGTGAACAACGCCGCTGGCACCGCCAGCCAGATTGCCTTCAGCTATGCCAAACCGGCCAGGGCTGGCCCCAACGGCTCGGGATTGCTGGCCACAGTGACCCTGCGGGCGGTGGCCGAAGGCACCAGCGCCCTCTCCCTCACCAGGGCACAATTGGCCAACACCAACGCGCAGAGCCAGGCCGGGCTGACCCGCACCGATGGCGCGGTGACGGTGGTGGCCGGGGCGCGCAGCATCGCCCTGAGCACCGGCTGGAACCTGATCTCTTACGACCTGTGGCCCAGGGCGGGCGGCCAGCCGATCAAAGAGGTGCCGCTCGTTCTGGCTTCCATCAGCCCCAATTACAGCCTGGTCCAGTCGTTCGATCCGGTGCTGGGCGGACTGACCTACGACCCCCTGCTGCCCTTCTTCAGCACGCTGACCGAGATGGATCCGTACCACGGCTACTGGATCAAGGCCACCGCCCCCTGCGTCCTCACCCTGACCGGCGCGGAGCTGCCGATCAACACGCCACTGTCCCTGGCCACCGGGTGGAACCTGATCAGCTACCTGCCCGATTACCCCCAGGAGATCGAGGCGTCTCTGGCCTCCATCGCCGGCAAGTACAGCCTGGTGCAGGGCTTTGACCCCATCCTGGGCGGCCTGACCTACGATCCGACCCTGCCCTTCTTCAGCACCCTGACCAGGCTGGAGCCCTGGCGCGGCTACTGGATCAAGATGACCCAGCCGGGCACGCTGGTCTACTCCACCGAGGGGCCGCTGGCGGCGCCCAGGGCGAATGCGCGGGCGTCTGGGGTGGCTAGTAGTCTGACCGGCGTGATGGCGGCCAGTCTGGACTGCTACATGGTGCCATTGTCGAATAACTGGGTGAGGTACTATGGCACGGCAACTCTCAACGGGGTCGATGTACCCCTTGGAGCATGCGTTGAGGCGTATGCCGGCTCTCTGAAGGTCGGGTATTTTGTTGTGAAGGCGCCGAGAGTGTTGAAAAACGACCTGGCGTTTTGTGTGCAGGCGGTGAATCCGGTACACTGGGTATGGTGCCACGG
>MWCV01000052.1 GCA_002070215.1 Chloroflexi bacterium ADurb.Bin180
CTACTACTACGGCCTGACGGTGGAGCCGGTCACAGGACCGACCTACACCTATGGGATTCGCTCGCGGATCGCGGCCGACGTCAATCGCTGGAACCTGTACGTGGACGGGACAGCCACCAACTACCTGGCGGGCAACGTGCTCGTGGGTACGACTACCGACGGGATGACGGCCGGGGGGAGTCTGGCCATTGCCAAGGACCTGGCTCACCGGGGTACGCTGCTGGGCTTCTACAATACCGCGCCCGCCGCGAAGCCGACGGTGTCGGGCAGCCGAGGCGAAAACGCGGCTCTCGCCTCGCTCCTGACGGCGCTGGCGGGCCTGGGGTTGCTAACGGATTCTACGACGTAGCGGGAGGCACTATGGCTATCAACGTTACCGGCGCTCGGCGGCAGTTGCTCAGGGACTACTTGATGATGGCGCTCAACCGCGACGAAGGTTGGGAACTCTTTCTGGACGCCAAGGCCGCCGAGGCCCTCCTAGCTAGGCTCGCCAGTGAACGCAAAGCGGCCATACAACGACAGAAGGCGGTGCTCGACAGTGAAGCAGCCGAACTCTGAGATGACGGTGGAGGACGCGGCCCGCGTGCTGCGGGCGCAGACGGAGGAGCGGGTCAGAGCGTGCTCCGAGGACCTACAAGCGGTTCTCGCAAAGCACAACTGTGGACTGGCAGCCGTGGCGATTATCGAGGGCGACCGGGTGCGGTCCGAGGTGCGGATCGTGCCGCAGTGAGGTGAGCGATATGTCTTTCTTCAGCCGACTGGCGAAAGGTGCGGCAGGATTCCTGAGCGGTGGCTGGCCGGGGGCGGCCATCGGCCTGCTTAGTCCTGAGAGTTCGTCCGGTTCCGGGGCGTCTTCGCTACCGCCTCCGGACTTTGGGACTATAGGGACCAGCGCGTCGTACAGCCCCGAGCAGGCGCGGGCGCTGCAGCAGCAGGCCTTGTCGCTGCCGCAGCTGGCCGTGAACGCTAATGCTGCGGGCGGCTCTGCGAGACCCTCCCTCAACCTCGATGACATCTACAACGCGCAGATGGGCTTGAACCTAGCGGGGGGTGGTGGCTTGCCGCAATCGGCGGTCTCGCAGGCGCTGGCTACGACCAACGAGATGCTCAACGCCAACGCGCAGCGTGCCCGGGAGTCCATCAAGGCGGCCCTCGGTCAGCGCGGGCTGCTCGACTCTGGCGTCTACGGTCGCGCCTTGGCCGCCATCGAGCAACAGCGCGGTCAGGCTATGTCTCAGGCAGCCTCGCAGGTGATGCAAAGACGGCTTGAACTGGCGGCGCAGGCGCAGCAAGCCGCCGCCGCCCAGTACGCCCAACTCAGGCAGGCTCGCTGGAATGCGGAACTGGAAGCCCGTCGCCTAGGCCTCACTCAGGAGCAAATCGCTGAGGCCCGGAGCCAGGCGGAGTGGGAGGCCGCTATGAGCCTCGCCAAGAACCTCGGCCAGTTGTACTACAACCGCAACAAGCCGGCGACCCCCCCAGCACCGGTGTACACTGTGCCGCCTATGAGCGGGACGCAGAACCGCTTGGATCTGCCGCCCGGGATTGGGGGAACGGAGCCGCCGTCTCCTCGCGTCGAGCCGTACGACCCGCTGTGGAATAGAGGGTGATGTGTCCATGAACCTGGGCGATATCGTCAGGCTGGCAAACGCAATCGCTACGTACCACACCACGCAGCAATCTCTTGCGGAGGCGGACGCCGAGAAGCGCCGCTTGGCCCTGCTTGAGGATCAGAAGCGGGCCGATGAGATGCTGCGCTGGCAGACGGAGCAGTCCTTGGCTCTGCGTAAGCAGGTTGCGGATGAGCGGAGCGCGGAGTTTGAGCGGGAGGAGACACTGTGGGAGAGGCAGAACCTCACTCCCTACCAGAAGGCTCAGCTGGACTTGCAGAAGCAGGGTAACGCTCTTGAGTTGTACAGGGGTCTGGCGACGGCCTTCGATACGCGGGTCGGGGAAGCGGACAAGCTCGGCGAGTTGAAGGCGGAGGCCGCCAGGGGTGCTACGTTGCTCCGAGGTATGTACAACCGTGGGGAGTTGCCTGCTGGGCAAATCGAGCCTGGCCTGATGGAGTACAATCCAGAGGTCGTTGACCAGATGTCTCCCGACCAACTGCGGGTCCTCATCGCCAAGCAGCAGGCGACGCTAGCAGGCACGGAGGGTGCGAAGGTCACGTGGGGGGCCCCCAGCAGCAGAGTCATGTTCGGGCCGGGGATGGACGTCCAGGCTGCGCTGACGACAGCGAAGACGGAAGCGCAACGTGTGGATACGGAGCTGGCTAACGTGCAGCTTGCGGTTGCTAAGGCCACTACGCAGACGCAGATTGACCAAGCCAACGCTGACCTCCAGAAGACGCTCGCGAGTATTAGCAGTATGCAGGCCCAGGCGCAGTACCTGAGCGCTAGGACGGACCTGCTGCCCGAGGAACTGGCGCTTAGGATAATGATAATGCAGAACCTCCAGCGTCATCAGATGGCCTTGGAGGCCCTTGCCGCCGACCGCAACGCTATCGCCAGGTTGGACGCAGAGAGTAGGGCGGCGCTGAACAAGACCCTAATGGCGCTCAGGCTGGCGAAAGCGAACGAACCGAACGTCACGCTTGATGAGTACGTGACGGCCATGTCTGAGGCCCAACGCTCCAGTGGGCGCATGGTCACGGAAGAAGACATTGTCGAGTACATGCGTCAGTACCGGTTGATGAGGCGAGGTGGTGCCGACCCTTTCGGGCCCCCGCCTCCGCCACCTCCCCCTCCGGCGCAGGGCTCCCCGTCCCCTCCGGCGCAGCCTCTGGACCCTCGCCGGTTGCGTCCAGCGGGGCCGGGCCGCAACCAGTAGGCCTGACTTCTGACCGCCGGTGGGTGCGTTTGCCCAGCGTCCGCTACTGGCAGCAGGGCAGAGAAGCGGGCGATCTATCGCAGGGCGTTGAACTCAAGCTGCTGAAAACCAGCGGCGAGTGGGCGGAGGTCATTCCGGTGCGCGACTGGAGCCAAGGGTCCGTCTGGGTCCCCAGGGACGCACTCAAGGCGCAGGTTTCACCCCTCAACTTCAGAAACATCCCCCAAGGGAAGGGGCAGTGCGTCAAGGCCTGGGAGCACATGACGGGCCTGGACTTGCCGAAACTTCCCGACGGCATGGCGAGAACCGCGGGAGCAGTGCTGCCCCTACTAGGGTTCCGCCAGATACAGGTCAAGCGGTCGGAGATTCCGGTCGGAGCCACGCTTGTCTTTCCTAGCTATGGTAGTACCGGTCACATCGCCGTGTATGTAGGAGACAATCGTATCAGGGACAACCATTACGGGGGGAACCCGCATCCGATTCCGCACCCCAAGTTTACGGTGTGGGTGAGGTAGCCATGGACCAGTCAACGCGGAGCGTCATCGAGGCGACGTGGAGCGAGGGCGACGCCGATAAGATTCGGAAGACCCTTATCCTGCTGCATAGTTTGGGCCGCATCTCGGACTACGAGCGCAACTACTATGGCGACCGTCTGGCCGAGGCTACCGCCCGCCGCCCTGCTCCTGGCGAGGCGGTGCGACGGCTTCTTCAGCCCCCGACCGCGTCCTCAAGGCCGACGACTACGGTGGGCCGCGGGCCCCTGGCGGTGCGGGTGGAGACTCCAGAGCCCCAACTGACGTACGTAGAGAACGCGGTCAACGCGGAGATTCAAGCCTATCGGAAGAAGCCCACCGAGCGAGGGCTGTCGCTTCTCCGCTACATGGTCGCCAAGATTGAAGACCCCAGACTCCGGGAGTTCTACGAGAGGAAGCTGGGCACCCTGCCTGCCCCGGAGGGGGCCCCGGAGGTCGCCGAGTGGGCGATGCGGGCAGAGGCGGAGCGAGCGGCGCAACCGCAGCAGGCCAGCGTTTCGGCTTGGACGGACCCTCAGAACATCTTACGTGCGATGGATGTCCCTCGGGGTTTCCTGGCTGGAATGGCGTTGGAGGACCTTTATAGGATGCGCGGCGAGGAAACGTTCACTGCCCGTCAGTTGTGGGACCGGGCGGTGCGCGGTGAGGCGCCCTCGGCAAGCGGGTACTTCTGGCGGCTTGCTTCGGCCTGGTCTGCCCGCCACTTCAATCCTGACCACCCCACGGTTAGCACGCTGGTGGGGTCGGCAGTGAAAGCAGCGGCTATCTTCGGGGGCTTAGTGGTAGACGCGGCGACGGACCCTCTGACTTGGGCCTTCTGCCCGATGTCGGGGGCAAGGACGCTGCTGAGTCCTCGGCAGGGCGCAGAGGCGGTGCGGCGTGCTGTCGTGGAATCGGTGGGCAGAACCGTGGGCCGCCAGGAGGCCGAGACCCTCGCTAGGGACCTGCTACAGGAGTTGCGGCAGTACAACATCTACTACAACCACCTTGGCGAGGAGCGCATGTCGGCTGGGTTGGGCTTCTACACTGTGCTGCGCAACCGTCTCGCTGCGATGGGGGTAGAGAATGCGGAAGTCCTGGCCGAGCGAGCGACGCGCAGGGCCGTCGCGGACCTCGCTCCCCAGGTACGTTTCAATGGTCGTCCAGTATTCCGCAGGAGTCCAAATGGGGTTGAGCTTCACCCGGACATTGCCTCTGACCTGGCAGCGGCACGGCGGCGGGCTACAGGCGTGCCTCCCGAACCGGAGGTAGTGCCTGCCGGTCGGGTTGGGCAGAGGCCGCCTGGCGTTGCGCCTCGCCCGACAGTTCCGGTGGAGGTCGAGGTGCGTCCCCGCACGCCGCCGCCGTCCGAGCCTCCGACCATACCGCCACGAGAGGCCCGACCTCCAGTCCCGGCGGAGGAGTCTATAGTGCCGAGGCCAGAGCCTCCCGCGCCCCCTCGGCCTCGGCCTGAACCGAGGGCCGAAGTCCCGCGCCCCGAGGCACCGGCCCCTCGGGACTTCTTCGAGCCGGAAGCGCCAGCGCCTGCCCCCCAGGCTGCGGAACGCCCCCCTGTTGCGAGGCCTGTAACGCCCCCAGAGCGATTGATTGTGCCTGAGGCTGCTCCACCCCGCCCTCGGCCTGAAATCGCGCCAGAAGCCCGTACAGCGCCAGCAGCGGGGGTAGCACCTTCTCTATCCGATGAGCAGATTCGCAGGCGATACAAGCAAATCCAGAGCGAATTGGCGCATGAGTGGGAGGAAGTAATTGCAAGGAGAAAGGCGCTTGAGGCCCAGGCGCAGCAGGCGGGCAGCATAACCGATGCAGCACAGGCCGAGTACGGGAAACTCTATGGCCGCCTGAAGCAGATTGAAGACCAGCAGAATCAACTTCGCGGCTTGTACAACGATGGCGACTATGTGCCTGACATAGTAGAGCAGGCAGGCAAACTTGGGGTGGATTTCTACAGTCGCCGTAGTACCCCCTCGATCTCCTATTGGCTGGAGACACGCCACCCTATTCGCACAGGAGCGTATGTCCCTCGATACGAGACACCTGCTAAGGGGCTGAACATAGATGAGGTAGAGAAGGCTGGCGGCGTCAAGATTGCTGATGCCTCTACAGACACTTGGGCGGTTGTTACCAGGGCAGGAGATTCGTGGGCTGTACATGGTGATCTTCCCGATAAGACCGGACTGACGCTGCAAGATGCGCTCGAATACGCCGAATCGGAACTCAGGCGTACAAGTTGGAAACAACCTGAGACCTCTTCAGCCGCGGCAGCGGCGGTTCCTAAGCAGCCGCCGACCCGCGCCGCTGTAAGCCCCCCTGAGCGCCTGGTTGCACCGGAGGCTGCTCCTCCCCGCCCGACGCCTGGAATCGCGCCACAGGCCGCCCCAGGGCCAGAAGCAGGGGTTGCCGAGGCACCTCCCGCTGCGGGGGCTGGAAGCACCATTGCCAGACCGGGACGCGAAGCAGACATGACGCTGGCGGAGTGGATGAAGAGGCCAGGCTTGTACAGTGATCCCACGGGGGGACTGTATATCCTTGAGAAGCGTATTGAGGCGACGGAGGAGGCGTTGGCAGAGCGAAATGTCGCTAGAGCGTATTGGTACAGCGAGGAAGGGCGAGAGGTTCTACCGAAAGCCGAGCAAGAACTTCTGGGTGATCTGGATGCGCTGAAGAGAGCATATGACGCAAGGGTGCGGGAACTAACTCCTGTCCGCGACCCGGCAGAGCACCGAGAGATAGTCGAACGCGCCTTGCGAGAAGGCTATCCCGTCCCTGAGCGTGTCCTCGCCGACTACCCCGACCTGGCAGCGATGGCCGCTCGTGGGGCTCTTCCTCCGGCTGCGGAAGTGGCAGGGCCGAAGCGGGTTGGCGGACGTCTGCCCGAGGAGATGCCCGACCTGGACGTTTACCCCTCTGAGCCTATTATGCTGGGCGGAAAATACGTGACCCCCGCGCAGCAGTACGAGCTTGCGCAGATATTACAGGACCTCAGGAGCGGTGGGCGCCCTGTCCACGACCTTGACAAGTGGATACACAGTCGGCTGTGGCCGGGAAAGAAGCTGCCGGGTTTCCTGGTCTCTACCGATATGCTGATGGACTTCGCGCAACAGGGGGAGATCCGTTACAAATGGGGCAGGTACCATTATTATCCGGTGAAGCCGCTGAAGGGTAAGGGACGCCGCCTACCGTTTGAGGAGTTCAGGGGCGGGAAGAAGGCGCGTATCGAGGAGATGCTGGAGGAAGGGGAGACTCCGCCCGACCTGACAGCGCGTCACCCTGACCAGGACCTTTACGACCTCGTGGCGCGGGTCTACGAGAGAGCGGGGCTGCCCGCGGAGGCTGACGAAATACGGCAAGTGGTAGGCTCGCTGCCGAAGCAGGAGAGGATGCGCTGGCGGGATGCTTTTGCGATGATGCTGCCCGCGAATCTGAGCAGGGCCTGGAGCGATGCGCTTGTTCACTCACTGTACTTTCCGCGGTCTGTGACGGATGGAGCACGGGCAGTCGCTGCGAGGGCGTTGTCGGCCCTCCGCAACCCGGAGAAGGCCACGCTACTACACGCGCTCCAATCTCATACCGTGCGTGTGTCGCCAGCAGAACTGGCGCGGGCCAGGGCTGCCGTCAGCCTAGACCTCATTCCACAAGGGCAGAACGTGTGGGAATGGCTGTCGCGTCACGCCCTCCCCGACGAGGCCAGGCGTCTCATTGAGGATGCCCGGGCTGTCTGGCAGGGTGGCGAAGCGGGCGCGGCGGTGCGGGCAGACCCGGCGCGTTACGCTGCGGTACAGAGGTTCGAGCAAGCACGCGTGAACTTGCCGCCGCGTCGGGTCACCGTGTCGCTGGAGGAGCGGTTGGAGGCGGCCTACCTGGCAGCGGGTCACGGCCCGGAGTCTCGCGACCTAGCGCGGGCCGCGATTGTCGAGGGCAGGATTAACCGGGCAGCCCTTCCCGCTGACGTGCGGCAACTGCTGGACGAAGCAGATCTGGTCAGCAACCTGTTCCGGCATCTGTGGGACAACCTGGAGATACCGGCACCGGAGATCGTCCAGGGTCTTCGGGACTTTGGGGTGGAGGTCGAGGCGCTGGAGCCGATTGCCAAGGGCTACGTTCCGCAAAGGGGTATCTTGCCTGAGTGGGCTGTCAGAGCGGTGGGAGAGGATGCGGCTATCTTCTTCCACGCCACGGAGGCGAACGTCTGGGACGCGCTGGTCAAGGCGGCGGCGGAAGGCAACCGGCCCAACCAGACCCTGGCGTTGGAAGTGCTGGTGAACAGCTGGCTGTCCAACTACGAGAAGGCGCTGCGCCACCTGACGCTGCTTCAAACCGTCCGGGGTGACCCGCTCACCTCTTCCCTGCGCTTCAAGCCGGAGCCGGGGCTGGGGCGCTATGTGCTCAAGGGTAGCCCCGAGGCGGAAGAGCTGGCTAAGCGTGGCTGGCAGTTGATGACGCAGAGCGACGGACGCACTCCGCTTCCTGGACTGGAGACAGAAGAGGGCGTCTGGCTCGTACCGGGCCCGTTTGCGCGGCAGTACCACATCCGGTCTACGCTGAACAGCGAACTGTTGCAGTTCGGCGCGTTGAGCACGTTTCTGCATAGGACCAGGGGAGTGCTCGTCAACTTTGCGTTGCTAAGGGTGCCCTTCCTGCGCACTAACTTCCTGGAACAGTTCCTGAATCTCCTGATGACCTTCGGCCCCGAGGGGGGGGCCAGGGAAGCGGCCACGGTCGTTAACCAGGTGCTTCGGAAAGTGACTGGAAGACCCGTGGCCCCTGAGGCTGCCTCAGCGTGGACGACGGGCGCCAAGGCAGCGGCGCG
Source organism: Chloroflexi bacterium ADurb.Bin180 (assembly GCA_002070215.1). NCBI lineage: Bacteria > Bacillati > Chloroflexota > Chloroflexi bacterium ADurb.Bin180. The sequence goes on from MWCV01000052.1 coordinate 8,173, forward strand.
AATCTACCTTTCGGAGGTCCTGAGCAGCTTCCAGGTTGCGCCTCCGATGACCGTGCTGGAGAGTCTGGACCGGGGCGTGCTCACCAGCGTGGAGAAGATGGTGCGTGCTGCGCTGCCCGACGCCACGGACGAGTTCGTGGAGATGGTGCGCCGGGAACTACCCTCCGTGCGTGCGACAGGCCAGGTGGGGCAGATACGGATGTTGGAGGATGAAGCGCGAAGGCTCGTGGTGCCGCAGTTCCTCCGGGCGCTGGGCTGGACTGTGGACGACCTGCTACACTTCTCGGGGCGCGTCTGGCAGGGGCTTGAGGACGCTCTGCGGACTGGAGGGTATGTAGCGTTGCGGGCGATGAACTACTCTCCCTCCGGGGCGCGGCGGGCTATCTTCCAGGGCTTCGTTGGCTATATGCGCGAAATGTTCCCGGTCTTGTACGGTGTGCTGAGCAACTTCGCGTGGTTTATGCGCTTCCCGTATGGGCGGCAGGCGCAGTACATCTCCAAGGCACTTGACCGTCCGGTGTGGCTCTACGTCCTCGCGCAGAGTTACGACCGGCAGGACAGAGAGCGAGCGAAGTCCTACGGTCGCAAGTGGAAGCAATGGCTACTGGCCGCGAACGTCGCACGACGCAAGAACGAGAAGCTGAGTCTGGATTGGCATCCGATCCCTTGGGAGGCAGTGCCGGAGGCTCTGCTGCCGACGGAAGACCAGTTGCCTCTGCTAGGGGATGGGCAGACGCGGGTCTTCTTCCTGCGTCACCGGACGCCCGATGAGACGATCTGGGATGTAGCCGCGTTCCTGCGGAACCCCTATCGGGGGATGGAGCGATACCTGGACCCGGTGCTCAAGGCGTACATTGAGGCGATGGAAAGCCGGTTGCCTCTCAAGGAACGCGCCGTGAGCGCCGCCAGGGAGTTGCCGGGGGCAGGTTACTTCTTGGGACCGCGCCCGATCACTACCCCGTGGCTGCGGGAGAAGCGCAGGGTGGACCGAGAGAACGAGGACCGGATACGGCGCGGGGAGAGGCCACTGGAGATGCCGGAAAGACCGGAGGCGGACGAGCAGTTGGAGGAGCAACTCCGCTACGCGAGGCTGATAGCCTTGATGTCCTACTTCCAGTGGGAGAACGTTGATATAATGGACTTCACCAGGGAGGAACTGGAGGAGATGCTGCGACTTGGGGACGAGCAGGACCGGCTCCACGGCCGCAGTGCCGAAAACTGGCTGTGGCCGCGAAGGACGATTCTGGATGCGATTGACGCTAAGAAGGAGGGCGCGAGGGTCCGCCCCTTCGGAAGGGGACCGTATGACGAGGCAGAGATACCAGTTGCACGGGGTGCCCGCCGGTAGCGGCCTCCCCGCGGTTCGTCGTGAGCGCATTCGACACCTGCTTGTGTTCGGCAGCGTGTTGCTGCTGGTGGGGCTGGCGTCCACCCTGGCCGCCGCTTGGGCGCAGGAGGAGTCGTCGTCTCCTTCGTTGGCCTATGCGAGTATCGCTTTCACTCTGGCGGGGTTTATCTTTGCCGCTGGGGGCTGGGTGAGCAGCGTGCGGGGTGTAAACGCTCGTTGTATGGCTCATCACCGTACGCTGCACGGTGATGACGAGTGCGGCGGATTGGTCGCGGACGTCCGTACTCTCCAGGTACAGGCGAGAAGTTTCGTGACGAATGCCGATATACTTGCTCGGCAGCAGGAACTTGCGGCTAGCCTGGAGCAGCGATGCGCTGCCCACGCCAAGGGTTGGCGGGAGGAACTGGAGCGTGAGCGGTGCGAATCGGAGAAGCGTTGGGAGGAGCAGTCGAAGCGTATAGACTCGGCCCTGGCCGCTATGCAGACGCTGGTGCGGGCGGTGGGGCATTCAGGGCTCGGCTCAGACAGATAGACGCAAGGAGGCTTCGCTATGGACTGGTGCACCGTTGGTACGGAGGTTCTGAAGTGGGTCGTCGCCGTGCTGCTTCCCGTCTGCGTGACCTACGGGGTCAAAGCGATACGTGCGTGGATCGAAGCGCACCTGCACGGACTGTGGCGGGACTGGGCGCTGGAGATTGTCACTCAGGTGGAGGCGCAGGCGAAGGGCCAGTTAGTGGGGGCGGAGAAGGAGACCCTGGCGGTCTCGGCCCTCAAGGCCAAGGGCATCCCGCAAGACCGTGCGGAGGCCTTAGTGGAGTGGGCCGTCGCGCAGCAGCGCGAGACCTTCGACATTATGGCTCAGAAGCGGGCCTACCGCGAGGCTGAAAGCAAGCACGTGAGGAGGAGATGAGGTTATGGCAAGGTGGATTCAGAAGGCCGTTCGCCGGATGGAGGAGAAGGGAACCGTCGGCACCTTCGGCAAGGCCACCGCTAAGAAGATCGCTGCCGCTAAGAAGAAGGGCGGGATTGCCAAGAAGCGGGCTGTCTTCGCGGAGAACATGAAGAAAATCGCCAGGAGGAGGAAGCGATGAATCCAGCAGACGTCGCCGAGGCGGTGGTGGCGGCGCGCAAACGCGGGGAGACCTCTCCGGTCGTGAATGGCGTTCGGTTCGACACCGAGGAGAAGGGGTACTGCTCCCGGTTCGTTCGTCTGTGTCATCGAGCGGCAGGACTGCATACGGGTCTGTTCGGCTGCTGCGCCAACACGACCGGCGACAACCTCAGGGAATACGGGAAGGCGGTCACGGTGCCTCGCCGGGGGGACATCACGGTCTGGACAAACAGCGGTTACCGCTGCTCCGTCTGTGGGCAGAACGTCTATCACATCGCCGTCTACCTGGGCGGTGCCCGTTATGCCGAGAACACCAGTAGCGGTTCTCGCGGCGATCCTCGCAAGGCGGGCACGAAGATATCCACCTTCTCTGAGATAGGGCAGACCCGCGTTTGGGGACACTTCTCGCTGCAACCGCCTGTGGAGAAGCCGCAGGTGGTGCTGATGCCCGAGGGGACGGTGGTGGAGTGTCGGCTCACCTTTGAGAACGACCGGGCGCGGGTAGATCTGCGGCCCCTTGCGGAGGCGCTGGGGTGCGAGGTTGACGCGAGAGAGTACCCGCGAATAAACCTGACAAAAAGGGCTTGACGTGCCTACCCTTATGGGTGTATTATGAAAGTAGAGGGTAGCGGTCTCACACCTGAGGAGGAAGAGCAGGTTAGGTTGCTGAAGGCGAAGTCGCGTCAATGCCCAGGGTGCGGACAGCCCAAGTCGCCCGGCGCGAGCCTTTGCAGGTCTTGCAGTACCACGAGGCAGTTCGACGACCGCTACCTGGCCTGGCGTCAGTCGGTTCTCAAGGGAGACCAGTTTACGTGTCAGGCGTGTGGTCGGCAGGACGACACGGGGAAGACACTGCGGGCGCATCATATTGAGAACTACCGGCGCCAGGCTCATCTCCGGTACATAGTGGAGAACGGCATCACGCTCTGCGTCGACTGCCATAGTTCTTTCCACAACCGATACGGCACCTGGGGCAACAACGCTCACCAGGTGCGGGAGTTTCTGAGGGACAACGATTGGCGGGCGCGAATCGGGCCTCGCGTCTCCTCCAGCGGGGGCCTCGAGCACACGGGGCCCCCGCAACACCCCAAGGAGTCGAGATGACAGTTAAAGAACTGCGAGAGATGCTCCACGCGACTAACGAGGAGTTGGCCGACATTCTGGGTAGAAACGCCGACTACGTAAAGCACACGCTTTCCAATGTGGAGGTTTCGGGTCGGCGTCACCTCTTGGACGGATTCCTGCGCCTGGCGGAACTGCGCGTCGTGCAGTTGGCTGCCGCGCTCCGGACCATAGCGGCCTGTGCCGAGACGATGGGACAGATTCCCCAGAGCGAGTTGGACAGCCTTCGCGCTATCATACAGCGGTGCAATCTCTTCATAGGAGGAAACGGCAATGGGAACGGAGATGATGCGGCCCGAACCGCAGACGGGGATGACCCTTCCCCCGCCAGACTACCTAGCGCAACTGGAGTCACTGTGCGGTAGACTCCTCGATTCAGGGTACTTCGACGAGAAGTTCAATCGTGGTGGTGGGCGGGAGAAGGCTATCGCCCGAATGGTGACGGTGATCCTGGCCGGTCGCGACCTGGGACTCAGCGTTATGTCCTCCTTGCAGGATATGTACGTGGTGAAGGACACCCCAGCGATGCTGACCCGAAGGAAGATAGCCCAGGTGCACAAGAACGCGCCCGGGGTTATCAAGATTATCCAGTTGGAGTCTGACGCCACCCACGCCAAGTACCGTGTCGAGCGTTGGGACGTCATTAACCCCCCCGCCTTCGTGGAGAAGACGTACACCATTGAAGACGCCAAGCGACAGGGCTTGACTAAGAACCCTCGGTGGCAGGTAGATCCGCAAGGGATGTGCTGCAAGCGGGCCATTAGCCTGTGCCTGGACGAACTGTGCCCGGACAAGTACGGCGAGGGGCACGTCTACACACTCGAGGAACTCAACGTCGTGTTAGACGACAACGACGTGCCTGTCATCGGCGAAGACGGCGAGGTACAGACTCACGGCGACGTCCTTCTCAGGGAGGAGGTGCAGGAGGGGGAGTTCGAGAAGGTCGAAACGCAGGAGGCCAACGCGGATGGCCCCGCGTCCCCGGAGCACCTCTCCAGTTTCAAGAAAGCGGTGCGCGCCTTCTGCGAACAGAGCGGGGTCGTCGCCGCCGATGTGAACGCTTTCCTCAACGCCAGGCTCGCCGATATGGGCCTGTCCTCTTCCTCAGAGGCCACGGCGTTACAGTTGGACGTCCTGTATGATCAACTAGCTCGCGAGTACTCATAGGGAGGCCCGCCCTAATGACGGCTGCTGAGGTAAAGGCCAACGTTGTCCTTTCGGACTGGGTGGGCCAGACGGTCAGACTACGGGGCAGTAGCGCGGGCTGGAAGTTCGGTCTTTGCCCGTTCCACGACGACCACCACCCCTCGTTCGCTGTGCACGACGGCGAGGGGAGGTGGCGTTGCTGGGTCTGTGGCATTAGCGGTGACATCTTCGACTGGCTTCAGCGCACGGAGGGGCTGACGTTTGGCGAGGCTCTCCGCCGCGTCTGCGACGCCCAGGGTATCACCTACAAGGTTGACCGCAAGGAGGAGCAGCGGCGCGAGGAGCGGCGGGCGGTCTGCGAGACGCTCCAGAGCGCCATAACGTACTTCGAGACTTGCCTGACGGACGACCACCGCGCCATCCTGAGGGAACGGTACAACCTCTCGGACGAGACTATCTCCGCTTTCCACCTAGGCTTCGCGCACCCGGGCTTCACCGAGGCGATGGCTAAGGTGGGGCTTGATAAACTGGCCCTGCGGCGGTGCGGCCTGCTGAACGCAAACGGTCGCTTCACGCTCGAAGGGCGCATTATCGTGCCGTACTTCTGGCACAAGCAGCCCGTCTACCTGTCGGGGCGGCGCTTGTTCGACGACGAGGCGGACCCCAGGTTCAAGTACCTACACCTCCCCCTGAGCGACCGTGACCCTGATGTCTCCCCCTTCATTCGTAAGGTTCTCTTCAACGTGGACCGACTGCCCCGGGCCCAGAAGGTCTACGTAGTGGAGGGTGTCTTCGACGCGATGGCCTTGCAGCAGAGGGCGTGGCTACTCGGCAGCCGAGTGGCCGTGGTGTCGCCCTCGGGCAGCCGCCTGGGTGACCAGCAGGCCGCCCTCCTCCGCAGTTACGCACCGAAGGCCGAGATTGTTATCGTGCCGGACGGCGACCAGGCGGGCCTGGAAGGGGCTATGGACACGGTGGCTACGCTGTTCGAGACGGCGGCCTTCCCGCTCGTCTGGATACTGCCGGTGGGGAAGGACCCCGCGTCACTGGGGGATGCGGTGCTCGACCTCCCCCCGCCGGTTACCCCTGCTCACGCTCTGCTGAGGTTGCTGGGGTCTCCGTCTCCGCAAGAGGCGGAGGAACTGTTCGTGACGAAGGCGGTACCCTTACTAACCCGCTATCCTAAGACGCAACAGGACGAGGCGATAGACGTTGTGGCGGCGGGCTGGGGGATGCACGTCCAGACGCTGCGGAACGCCCTGCGTATGCACGAGCGGGCGGGCGTAGACGGCATTGACCGCTCCCCTGCCGGTTCTATCATCCTGGAGTTCTTCGAGCCGCTGGCCTACCGGCAGACGGAGTGCAGCACCTCCATTGTCCTCTGGTCCCGCCGCAGGGAGACCCCTGTCCACGTAGACCTTCAGAGTATGCGGGCGGCCTACGGGGCCCTGGCTCCCCACGTGGGAGACCTGGAGAGGATTCTCCGCGAACGACTGCCGGACGTTGACGCCAAGGACCGGCACGCTGGCCTGGTCAATGCGATGTATCAGATGAGCAGGCGGCTGCCTCGCTGGGAGGATATGCAGGTGATGAGGTCGGGACTGCACCTGGCGTCGGACGGCTCCCTGATTATCGTTGGGCAGGATCAGATACTTATCAAGCAGCCTGACGCCCCCTGGCGGGCTGCGGATGGGTGCGTCCACGGGGACAAGTTGATGATGCGGGACTTCTCCGAGAGGCGCCCGTGGTTCGAGTTTTCGGTCGCCGACGCTAACCGGCCCCTGGTCATTCCTCCTGAGGATGCCTACGAGTTGCTGTTGGCCGCACTGCGAAAGGGCTGGGGGTGGGTGGCCGAGGACGACGCGGAACTGTGGGCGCTCAACTGCTTCGCGTTAACCTGGAGCACCCTGTGGGACGTGATGCCTTGGCACCACATTACCGCGCCCGCCAGCAGCGGAAAGTCTACCCTATGCGAGGGGTTCCTGGGCGGTCGGGGCTTGTTCAGTTCAATGGGCGGCCCGTTCATCGTCACGGCAGCGGCTGAGGAGGACCCGACGGAAGCGGCGGTGCGCGCTAAGTACAGCGACACTATGCGCGTGCTGATTATGGACGAGTTCGAGGAGACAGAGAAGAACGTCCAGCGCCTCCTCCGTATGATGAGGACCAGCAGGACGGGCGGGGGCAGCATTAGAGGTACGCAGGAAGGCGGCTTCCGTGAGTCGTTCCTCAACAATCCACTGATCCTGTCCAGCATCGGAGCGGTGGCGAGTGACGCGGACGCCTCGCGGCTGACTGTAACCCGCCTGGCTCATCAACGGGGGTTCCCCTCCCCTCCCGTAACGGTGCGAGAGTTCTGGGAGAAGCGTCAGATTGACCCTCGCGAGGTGCGCCGGAGCATCCTGTTCGGGTTTGCCGACAGAGCGCCGGAGATCAAGGCCTTCTATCGGGAGTTGGCGACGCAGGTGCTCCCTGGTGAGGAGTTGAGTTCGCCTCGTGGCAAGGAGAACCTGCTGCCCCCCATTGTGTGTGCGCACTTTCTGGGTCTTGACTGGCGCGAGGTCAGCCGCCGCCTGTTCCACGCGCACACCGCCGACCAGCAGGACATAGACGTGGGTTCGCGGGAGGCGGCGTTTGAGGACAACCTGCTCAACCGTAGTTTCGCCTTCGTTGGCTCTGACGGGAGGGTCTCGCCAACGACGGTCTGGGACCTGCGCGGGGCTAAGCCCGAGGATACTGTTCCGTACGGCTTCTGGTGGCACAGGAAGTTCCCGCATACCCTCTATTGCTATGGGGTGAACCTGGTTACCCGGGGTCCCCTCTCCGGCCTCTACGAGCCTCAGATTCGCACTCTCAACGCGATTATGCGCGAGTGCCCCCACTTTGTGCGAATGGAGATTACTTCCAGGGCGGGCGGTCCAGGAACCCGCTGGTGTGTCTTCGACTTCGCAGACCTCGCTGCCGAGTACGATTCCCTACCGTAAGGGGTATTGACAGGCTTCCCGAATAGGTGTATATTGAAGGTAGGAGGTGACGACGATGGACGTGCTGGGAGAACTCAGCGAGTTGGAGAATCACCTTGCCGAGGCGATTCTCCTGCTGGCCCGGATTCGCCGGGAGGTGCGCAGTCTGGTTATAACCGACGGAGTGGAGTATCCGGCGGGCTATGGGAAGGCAGTGGTGGATATGGTGGTGGAGATTCTCGACAAGGATAAGGAGGTGTGACCTCGGGGCCGACGGTACACACAACTGGGCCGTCGTCTGGTGCCGCCAACGTCGGCCCCGCCATTATCCCGCCAAGTGTCAGATCAGAAAGGAGACGGAGATGGAGTACTTCAATATGCAGGGGGCCAAGGTCCGACTGGGGCAGATTGACGAGGAGATCAACGCCCTGGTGACTGGCCGCATCGAGGCCAGTAGAAAGATTGAGGAGTTGAGGGCGGAGAAGGCTGTTATCCAGAGGCTGCTCCGCGCCGCGAATCCTGCCCCTCGCGGGCGACACGCGAAGCGTGAGGGGGGGGAGTCCTAATGGAGTTCCTCCGCAGTCACGCACTCACTATCTGGGTGTGTGTGGGAGTAGCACTGGTACTGCGGTCCCTATGGAGCCTGATGAGAGTGGCATCCCGGGAGGACCGCAGGGCAGTTCGCGAGTTTGAGCGGTGGCAGCAGCGACGCGCCTGCAACGCCACGATGAAAACGCTGGTGGACGACGAGATATCTCCTATCGAGGAGACCCTGGAGGCTCTGGAGGCCGATGAGCAATACACTGAAGAGGCATAAGGCGGTGGCGAAGGCCCGGCGCTGTTTCAAACCGGACCCGCTGCTCCAGCAGAGGGCACTGCGCGCTGCTGAACGCAGGGCTGAGGCCGTGGAGAAGGGGATGGAAAGGAGGGCGCAGATTCGATGACTCCTCGCCTCATTAGTTGGTCGCGCATTCGGATGTATCGGGACTGTCCGCTGAAGTTCCGCCTCTATGAGGATGGGAAGCCGCAAGGGGCGGTCCCGCTGTTCGATGACGGCCTTCGGCTGCACAGGGCGCTCGATGTCTATGTTGGTCACTGCCAGGAGGCAGGACTCACCGAGGACTATGAGTTCGCCGACCAGATGGCGGAGGCTGCTGAGACCCCCCGCCTGCGGCGGGCCATTCGGCAGTTTCCTATCACCATCACCATCAGGCCCGACCTCGTTCCCGCCGGTCTGGAGACCTCGTTCGAGTTGCCCGTAGGAGGGTGGCTCCTGCGGGGCAGGATTGACCGCGTGGAGGTGGAGCCCGACGGCACAGTCCGCATTATAGACTACAAGAGTGGGTTCAGGCCGCAGTACCCCAAGGAGCCGGACCAGCAACTGCTAACCTATGCGGGCGCTTGGCAGCGACTACGTGGGGGAGAGCGGTTCCGACTGCGACAGGTGTGGCCGGAGGCTGATCCGCAGTTGCCCGCGCCTGAGTGGCTGGTAGACGGGTCGGTTTCATTGGGACACGTGGAAGCGGTCATCAATGAGATTGAGGCCCGCACCGATTGGGAGCCTACTCCGAGTCAGGACGCCTGTCAGAGTTGCCCGTTCCTGACCACCTGCTGCCCTGTAGGGAACGACGATGTACTCCTTGATGATGGGGCCGCCCTAGCCGCTTACGAGCGCTCACAGCGGCTCCTGGCGGCGGTGAAGGCTTACTGTGAGGATCACTACGTTCCCGACCTGCCGCAGTGGATGGCCCCCGCCTACGTAGCGAGGGGCGAGGCTCATTACACTATCGCGGGCAGCAGGGCAGAAAAGGAAGAAAACGCCACACAAGCCATTCGGAAGATATTCGTCCACGCCGCCGCCGGGGAGGTCAAGTTGAGCAGCGCACTGGAGGTCAAGACGGCGTGGCTCAACCGTGAGATGGGCAAGGGGACACCCCTCGCGGAAGACCTCAAGCCCTTCGTGGTGCAGACTCAGCCTAGGCCTAGGTGGACATAGGGGGACAGAATGACGAAGCAGACAGGGACTCTGACCACAATCCAGTTGGGCGCTATCACGGCGGTCATCACGCCCCGGGGCAACCGCGTCGTGGAAACCAGGCCCGACCGTCGCCTGCGGTTGGTACACGGGACGACGAGGGAGCGGGCGGTGGAGGTGGCCCGGGGACAGTTGCAGCGGCGCGACGGACAGGACACGTTCGTGCTGGATACGGAGGAGGACTCGTGAACCGACTGTTATCCTGGCCGGGCGCTAAGTTCCGACAGATGGATACTATAGTGGCCCTGCTCGACCGTGACCGGTATCGGGTGATAGTCGAACCGTTCTTCGGAACGGGCGCGTTCACCTGGCGATTCGGCGGGCGGGAGACCGGCGCAGTCTTCGCTGGCGAGAAGTCGCCGCACCTCCGAGCCTGGTGGATGAACCTGATGCAGGACCCGGAGGGTATGGTGGAGATGATGGCTCAAGCGAGGACGCGGTATGAGGCGGCGGGTAGAGACCGCGCGGTCTTCGACGCCCTGCGTGGGGCCTACAACGAGGCGGTG
>MWCV01000053.1 GCA_002070215.1 Chloroflexi bacterium ADurb.Bin180
GGGAGATCGCCAAGTACGAACGCGGAAAGGTTCGTAGTACAGGCTTCAGCCTGTCCGGATGGGGAGCGCTGAAGCGCAACTACGAACCTAATCCCGCTCGAACAGCATGCCCTGACTGTGTTCGTGCTCCTCAGGCGGTTTTTCCACACTCTCACACCGGCGATTTGACACAACGGCGATTCCTGCGCTACAATCGCCATTCGTTGCGTACGGATAGTCCTGAAAGGTGGCATCTCTTATGAGCAATCTCATTCAGACCCTGGTGAAACCGCCCAATCCGAACATCCCCGAGCTCCGCCCGGGCGATACGGTCAAAGTGCACAACCGCATCGTCGAAGGCGCGCAGGAGCGTGTCCAGGTGTTCCAGGGCACGGTAATGCGCATTCACGGCAGCGGCGACAAGGCCCGCTTCACTGTGCGCCGCATCGCGGCTCACGGCGTTGGCGTCGAGCGCACCTTCTTCTACAGCTCACCTCGCCTCGAAAAGGTCGAGGTGGTGCGCCAGTCTCACGTGCGCCGCGCCCAGCTCTACTACCTCCGCGGCCGCTCCGGCAAGGCAGCGCGCCTGCGCGGCAAGCGCTTTGTCAAGGCCACAGAAGAAGCGGCTGCCGCTCCGGCAGCGCCGGCGGCTGAAGAAACCGCCGCCACGAAGTAGTTCTCTCGCTCTCTGCGCGCCGGCCGGCAGGTCGGCGCTCGGTATTGCCAGCGATCACCGACCCGGGCTCTAACGAGACCGGGTCTCTTGTCGCTCCGAAAGGAGCACCGCGTGCTAACGCCGGGTCTGGACAGGGAGCGTCGGCTCTGGGCCAGGGGCTGTCTGGCGGTGGCCGGGCTGGACGAGGCCGGGCGAGGTGCCTGGGCCGGTCCGGTGGTCGCCGCAGCGGTCATTTTGCCCCCGCGTCAGAGAAACCTGTTGCGGGGGCTCAAAGGCGTGCGTGACAGCAAGACGCTCAGCCCGGCGCAGCGCGAGCGGCTGGAGCCGGTGATCCGGGCCAATGCGCTGGCGGTGGGCGTGGGTCTGGCCTCGGCGCGCTACATCGATGCCCACGGCATCATCGCCGCCACGCGCCTGGCCATGGAGATGGCCGCTTTCAACCTCGGCGTGCTTCCCGATCACCTGCTCATCGATGCGCTGCGCCTGCCCGGGCTGCCCGTTGCTCAAACGGCGTTGGCTCACGGCGATGGGCTGGTGCTGTCCATCGCCGCGGCTTCGATCGTGGCCAAAGTCTATCGTGACCGGCTGATGGTGGGCCTGGGCGTTTCCTATCCGGCCTATGGCTTTGTCTCACACAAGGGTTATGGCACCGCGGCCCACCGCCAGGCGCTCTTGCAGTGCGGGCCCTGCCGCGAACACCGTCTGTCTTTTGCGCCGCTCCGGGCGCGCTGATACACTGCCAGCGGCCTGGGCCGAATTCACGGGAGTAGGCGATGCACTTTCACCTTGAAGTCCGCAGCAGTTCCAGAACCGAGTTCGTCGATATTACCGAGCTGGTCCAGGGGTGCGTGCGCCAGAGCCGCGTCCGGCAGGGCCTCTGCTCGGTCTATGTGCCGCATACCACCGCCGGCGTGACGGTGAACGAGAACTATGACCCCTCGGTCAAGTCCGACATCCTGACTGAGCTCGACCGCCTGGTCCCGCTGCAGCACAACTATCGCCACGTGGAGGGCAACTCGGCCGCGCACATCAAGGCCAGCCTGATGGGCTGCTCGGCGACTCTGCCCATCGAGGGCGGCCGTCTCGGCCTGGGCACCTGGCAGGGCGTGTTCCTGGCCGAATTCGACGGCCCGCGGCAGCGTGAGGTCATCGTGACCATCCTGAGCGACGGAGAGTCAGCGTGAGCGGAACGGCTCTCGACCGGCTCCTCTCGCGGGTGACCAAACCGGGCCGCTATTCTGGCGGCGAGTGGAACAGCGTGCGCAAACAGTGGGACGCGGCGCGGGTCAAAGTGGCCCTGGCCTACCCCGACACCTACGAAGTGGGTATGTCCAACCTGGGCGTGGGCATCCTCTACGAGCGGCTCAACAACGAGCCGGACGTGCTGGCCGAGCGGGTCTATGCGCCCTGGGGCGATATGGAGCGGGCGCTGGCCGCGGGCAACGTCGAGCTCTATACGCTCGAGTCGCGCCGGCCGCTGCGCCAGTTCGACCTGCTGGGTTTCAGCCTGCAGTACGAGCTCAACTATAGCAACGTGCTCTCGATGCTGCACCTGGCCGGCATCCCGCTGCTGGCGAACGAGCGCGACGAGAGCTGGCCCATTGTCCTGGCGGGCGGCTCCTGCACCTACAACCCCGAGCCGATGGCCGATTTCGTGGACCTCTTTGTGCTCGGCGATGGCGAGGAGGTGCTGCTCGAGCTGGTTCGCCTCTACGCATCGCAGCGGGCAGCACCCGGCTACAGCAAGGTCGAGTTCCTGCGCCGGGCGGCTCTGCTGCGCGGCGTCTACGTTCCCTCTCTCTACCGCGTGACTTACCACGATGATGGTCGCGTTGCCTCGATCGAGCCGACCGACAAACACGCTCCGGCGGTGGTCGAAAAACGCATCGTCAAAGTGCTGCCTCTGCCTCCAGCCAGGCCGGTCGTGCCCTACCTGGAGGTCATTCACGACCGCGTGGCGGTAGAGATCATGCGCGGCTGTTCGCGCGGCTGCCGCTTCTGCCAGGCCGGCATGGTCTACCGTCCCGTGCGCGAGAGGCCAGTGGCTGAGGTGCTGGAGGCGGTCGACCGGCAGCTCGCCGCCACGGGCCATGAGGAAGTGTCGCTGGTCTCCCTGAGCAGCACCGATTACAGCGGCATCCGCCCGCTGCTGGAAAAGCTGCAGGAAAAGTACGCCCGGCAGCGCATCTCCATCTCTCTCCCTTCGCTGCGCACCGACGCCTTTTCGGTAGAGCTGGCCCACCAGTTGCAGCGCACGCGCAAGAGTGGTCTGACCTTTGCCCCCGAGGCGGGCAGCGAGCGCCTGCGCACGGTGATCAACAAGGGTGTCACTGCGGCGGACCTGCTGGCCACGGCCGAAGCGGCCTTTCGCTCTGGCTGGCACCGCATCAAACTGTACTTTATGATTGGCCTGCCCACCGAGACGGACGAGGACGTGCTGGCCATCGCCACGCTGGTCAAGGACGTGCTGGCCGTGGGCCGCCGCCACGCCGCAGGCCGGGCCAGGCTCAGCGTCAGCGTGTCCACCTTTATTCCCAAAGCGCACACTCCCTTTCAGTGGGCGGCGATGTGCCCGGCGGAAGTGGTGGCCCGCCGGCAGGCCATCCTCCAGCGCGAGCTGCGCCTGCGCTCCGTCGAGCTGAGCTGGTCCGATGAGGCCACCTCGCGGCTCGAAGGGGTGCTGTCGCGAGGGGATCGGCGGCTGGGCCGCGTGATCCAGCGGGCCTGGGAGCTCGGGGCGCGCTTTGACGCCTGGGCCGAGTGCTTCCACCCGGAGCTGTGGGCGGCGGCCTTGAACGAGGCGGGCCTCGACCCGGCTTTCTACACCGGGCGAGAGCGAGCCCGCGACGAGGTTCTGCCCTGGAGCCGGCTCTCCAGCGGCGTAAGCGACTCGTTCCTGTGGGACGAAAACGAGCGGTCCATTCAGGGCCAGAGCAGCGAAAACTGCCGCGAGGCCTGCCTGGGCTGCGGCATCAGAGAGTCGTTCGACCTCAGCCGCTGCCCGGTGACGCTGGACGAGGTCGGTCAATGAGCGCGTCCCTCGAAGTGCAGCGCCTGCGCATCGTCTTTGCCAAGCAGGCCGAGCTGCGGTACATCTCGCACCTGGACCTCATGCGCGCCTGGGAGCGGGCGCTGCGCCGTGCGCGCCTGCCCGTAGCGCACACGCAGGGCTTTAACCCGCGGCCGCGTTTGCTCTTTGCCGCCGCGCTGGCGGTGGGCTGGACCGGCAGCGCCGAACTGCTGGACCTGTTCCTGGAGCAGCGCGTGGACCTGCGTCTGGCCGCGCGTGCGCTGCTGGTGCAACTGCCGCCAGGGCTGGAGGTATCGAGCATCACCGAGGTGGACCTCACTCTGCCCAGCCTGCCGGCGCAGGTGAGCGCCGCCGAGTACCGTATCGAGCTCGCACCTGGCCCTTCCGCGGCCGAACTTGGTGAGCGGGTTGCGCGTCTGCTGGCTGCGACATCGCTGCCGCGGCGCAGAGAGCGGCCCGACGGCGTACGCTCCTATGACCTGCGCCCCCTGGTGCAAGAGCTGCGCGGCGGCCTGGAAAATGGCTGCCCGCTCCTGTGGGCGCGGCTGCAGGCCGACGGCACGGCCACCGGCCGCCCCGATGAGCTGGTGGATGAACTCGGACTCGGCCCGTGGCTGCGGTCGATCGAGCGAGTCCAGATCCTGTTCAAATCCGGCGTCTGAGCCGTTACTACACTTGTCTGACCCTCGCATTCCGTGTAGAATCGGCTGATGAGCGGGGCAGGGCCCGGGCTCTACGTTGATCTTGCAGAAGAGGTGAACCCTTGAAACGTCTCTGGGCGCCCTGGCGCATGAAATACATCCTCGGTGACAGGCCCGGCTCTGGCTGCGTCTTTTGCGACGCACTGGCCGCCGGCGACGACGCGGCACACTACATCGTCCGTCGCGGCCAGCATGCGTTTGTCATCCTCAACACTTTCCCCTATACCAACGGCCATACCCTGATCGTGCCCAACCAGCACGAGGGCGACCTGGTGCTTCTGGACGCTGCCACGGTCAACGAGATGATGGCCCTCACCCAGGAGGTCATTGCCGCGCTGCGCTGCTCGATGAACCCCTCTGGCTTTAACGTCGGGATCAATCTGGGCGAATCGGCCGGTGCCGGCATTCGGGACCACGTGCATATCCACGTCGTTCCGCGCTGGAACAACGACACCAACTTTATGCCCGTGCTGGGCGAGGTGCGCGTGCTGCCCGAGTCGCTCTGCGACACCTACGCCAGGCTGAGCGGAACTCTGCGCGGCCAGGGCCAGAGTGCTGAGGAGAAGGCACAGCCGGCATGAAAGCAGCCGTCTCTTCGTTCAGGGCGAGTCTCGACCGGACGCAGGCCACGCTGGCGCGGTGGCTGGCGCCCGGCACACCGAGTCAGCAGAACAACGCCCTCAACCTGTACCGCGAGATCGCCTGGTACGGAGTGACGGCCAGCGTCACCACGACCTTTACCAGCGTCTTTGCCCTGCGGCTCGGCGCTTCGAATCTGCTCATCGGTTTGCTGGCCTCCCTGCCGGCCCTGATGAACGTGGTCTTTCAGATCCCCGCCGCTCGCCTGATCGAACAGACACAGGACCGCCGCCGCGTTCTGCTGATGTCCGGCTTGTTGATGCGTTTGCCGGTGGGCCTCATCGCGCTGGTGCCCTTCTTTGCTGGGCACTGGCAGGCCGAAGCGGTGGTTCTGATCACGTCGCTGGGCACGATTCCGGCCGCCGTTGCCAACGTGGTCTTTACGGCCATGCTCGCTGATGTCGTTCCTCCCCATCGCCGGGCGCGCGTGGTCAGCGTTCGCAACACGCTGCTGTCGGCGGTGACCATGCTCACCGCGCTGGCCGTGGGTAAGGCGCTCGACTTGTTTGTGTTCCCCTTCAGCTACCAGGCCATCTTTGCCCTGGCTTTTGCCACCTCGCTGGTGAGCCTCTTTTACCTGGCACGAGTTGACGTGCCGCTTCACGTTCCCTCGCCCGCACCCAGGTTGCTAAGCGGCTGGAGCGACATCCAGCGCTGGGTGCGCAGCGTCTGGGACCAACGGGCCTTTTCTCGCTTCACCCTGGGGTCCTTTGTCTTTCACTGGGCGCTGAGCTTTCCGCAGCCGCTGTACAGCATCTACCGGGTGCGGGTTCTCGGGATGAGCGAAGGGTGGATCGGCGCACTGTCCATGCTCGAGTCGGCCATCTTTATGGCGTCCTACTATGTATGGGGCAAGGCGGCCGAGAAGCACGGCTCGCGGCTGGTCTTGCTGGTCGGCACGGCTGGCCTCTCCTTCTACCCTCTGTCGATGGGCTTGTGCCGCAGCATCCCGCCAATGATTCTGGTAGCGGTTCTCTCGGGCGTCGCCGCGCCTGCCTTCAACCTGGGCCTGTTCAATGCCCTGCTCGAGGTAGCACCCGCCGAGCGTCGCGCAACCTACGTGGCCATCTTTAACACCCTGGTCAACCTGACTGCGTTTATTGCGCCTCTGGTTGCCGCTGCTCTGGCAGGAGTGATTGGCACTCGGGTGAGCCTGCTGCTGGCCGGCGGTCTGCGGTTCGTCGGGCTGGCTGTCTTTTACCTGCTGCTGCGCGATCCGGTGACCGGCAGGGTGAGGGTCTAGACTCCCGGCCGTATCTTTCCGGCCGTGACAACCGAACAGGGGAGGGCGAGATGACAAAGCGTCGTGTTGTGATCGTCAGCGCGGTGCGTACGGCCATTGGTCGCTTTCAGGGCGCTCTGTCGGCCATGCCAGCGCCGCTGCTGGGCGGTGTCGCCATCCGCGAGGCGGTGCGGCGGTGCGGCATCGATCCGGTCCGCGTGGATGAAGTGTTGATGGGCAACGTGGTGCAGGCCGGCATCGGCCAGGCCCCCGCGCGGCAGGCAGCCATCAAAGCCGGCCTGCCGCCGAGCGTGGGCGCTACGACCATCAACAAGATCTGCGGCTCTGGGATGAAAGCGGCCATGCTGGGCGCCCAGGCCATCAAGGCCGAAGAGGCCGATATCATCGTGGCCGGCGGCATGGAGAATATGACCCTCGGCCCCTACCTGCTCCCCCAGGCCCGCCAGGGCTACCGGCTGGGCAACGGCACCCTGATCGATGCGATGATTCACGATGGCCTGTGGTGCGCCTTTGAGAACCACCACATGGGCAACTCGGCCGAGTGGATTGCCCGCGAGTACGGCCTCACCCGCCAGGAGCTGGACCAGTTCGCGGTCGACAGCCAGGCCAAGGCCATCGCGGCGATTCAGGCCGGGCGTTTCAAGGCTGAGATCACTCCCGTCGAGGTGCCGCAGCGCAAGGGCCCGCCGGTGATCTTTGACACCGATGAATGCCCCCGCGCCGACACGACCCTGGAAGCCCTCTCGAAACTATCGCCGGCCTTCCAGAAGGACGGCATGGTCACGGCGGGCAACTCGCCGGGCATCACCGATGGGGCAGCGGCGCTGGTGCTCATGGGCGAGGACACGGCCGTTGCCCTCGGCGTCAAACCCCTGGCGGTGATCACCGGCTACGATCAGGCGGCGGTAGAACCGCTGCGCATCTTTACCGCACCCATCTTTGCCGTGAAAAAGGTGCTGAGCCGGGCCGGCTATCGCCTCGAGGACATTGACCTGATCGAAATCAACGAGGCCTTTGCCGCCCAAACCTTGGCCGACGGCAAGGCCCTGGGTGTCGACTGGAACAAGGTGAACGTCAACGGCGGGGCCATCGCCCTGGGCCATCCCATCGGCTGCAGCGGGGCCAGGGTGCTGGTGACGCTCCTCTATGCCCTGCGTGACCGCGGGCTCAGGACCGGCCTGGCCACCCTCTGTCTCGGGGGCGGCGAAGCCGTGGCGATGACCGTAGAGCTGCTCTAAGGCCGGCACAGTCCCGCGTCCTGGGCGGGGCGCCGAAGCCAACTCAGTCTGGAGAAAAGGAGGAACCGACGATGGATCTCAAGTTCACAGAAGAGCAGGAGATGATCCGCAAGATGGTGCGCGACTTTGCACAAAAGGAAGTCGCCCCCATCGCGGCCGAGATCGACGACAAAGGCATCGTCCCCTTTGAGAACATCAAAAAGATGGGCCAGCTCGGGTTGCTGGGCCTCACCGTCCCCGAAAAGTACGACGGCGGCGGCGCGGACGCGATCAGCTATGTCATCGCCATCGAGGAGCTAGCCAAGGCCTGCGCCTCTACGGCCATTGTGATGGCCGTGCAGAACTCGCTGGTCTGCGCGGGCCTGGAAAAGTTCGGCACCGAAGAGCAGAAAGAAAAATACCTGCGCCCTCTGGCGCGGGGTGAAAAGATTGGCGCCTTTGCGCTCACCGAGCCGGGCGCTGGCTGCGACTCGGCGGCCCAGTTGACCACGGCTGTGCGCTCCGGCGACGGCTATGTCATCAACGGTACCAAGCACTTTATCACCAACGGCTCCTTCGCCGATATCGTGATCCTGTTTGCCATGACCGACAAGGCCCAGAAGCACCGTGGCATCAGCGGGTTCATCGTCGAAAAGGGCACGCCCGGCTTTACCGTGGGCAAAGAGGAACACAAGATGGGCATCCGCGGCAGCAACACCTGTGAGCTGGTGTTCACCGAGGTCCACGTGCCGGCCACGGCCCGTCTGGGCGAGGAAGGCCAGGGGTTCAAGATTGCCATGACGGTGCTCGACGCCGGCCGCATCGGCGTGGCTGCCCAGGCCGTGGGCATCGCCCAGGCGGCTTACGAGGCAGCGGTCAAGTACAGCAAGGAGCGCGTCCAGTTCGGCCAGCCGATCAGCCAGTTCCAGGCCATCCAGTGGATGCTGGCGGATATGGCCACACGCATCGAGGCGGCACGTCTGCTGACCTACAATGCCGCCCTGGCCAAGATGTCCGGACAGCCCTACAGCAAAGAGGCCTCGATGGCCAAGCTCTTCGCCTCCGAGACCGCGGTGTGGGTGGCCGACCGTGCCGTGCAGATCCATGGCGGCTACGGCTATATGAAAGAGTACTCGGTGGAGCGCAACTACCGCGACGCCAAGATCACCGAGATCTATGAAGGCACCAGCGAGGTCCAGCGTATGGTCATCGCGCGGGCCGTGCTGAGCTAATTCGACCAACGGGTGAGGGCTTTGGAACGACTGGCGGTACTGAACCATGGCTGGGTCCAGCTTGAAGAGATGATGGGCGGCGACGCTGCGGTGATCCGTGGGGCACGCATCTGCTACCAGTCCGAGGCGCGCGACGATGAGGCCGACGTGCGGCTCATTCGCCGCCTGATGAAGAGCGAGCCGCGGCACAACACGGTGTTCGAGCACGCCGTCTTTCGCTGGGGGGTCAAGTGCCCGATCTTTGTGGCCCGCCAGTGGATGAGGCATCGCATCGGCTCGTTCAACGAGCGCTCGCTCCGCTATTGCACGGCCGCCCGCGAGTACTATGTGCCGCCCGACGAGCCGCTGCTCGACGAGTACCGCCAGCAGATGGAGTCGTCGCTGGACCTCTACGAGCGCCTGACCCAGGCCGGCTGGAAGAAGGAACGGGCTCGCTCGGTGCTGGGGCTCGGCCTGTACACCGAGTTCATCTGGACGGTCAATGCCTGGTCGCTGATGAACTGGCTGGCCAAGCGGCTCGACCCTGGCGCCCAGTGGGAGCATCGCCAGTATGCCGAGGCCGTACTCACCCTCTATGAGCAAGTGATGCCTGTCACCGCCGGCGCCTTTCGCGAATTTGTGCTGCATCGCCCGTCCGCGGAAACAGGGGAGGGCGCTCTGTGATAGCCCGCGTTCGCCCCTCCTGGGACGAGTACTTTATGGAGATCACCCGCCAGGTGGCGCGGCGCTCGACCTGCCTGCGCCGCCAGGTGGGTGCGCTCATCGTCAAGGACAAGCAGATCCTGGCCACCGGCTACAACGGCGCTCCCAGCGGCTTTGACCACTGCGAGCAGACCGGCTGTCTGCGTGAAGAGATGCACATTCCCTCTGGCGAGAGGCAGGAGATCTGCCGCGGCCTGCACGCGGAGCAAAACGCCATCATCCAGGCCGCGCTGCACGGCGTGTCAGTGGCCGGCGGCGATCTCTACTGCACGCATCAGCCGTGCATCACCTGCGCCAAGATGATCATCAACTCGGGCCTGCGCCGCGTGATCTGCTACGACAGCTACCCCGACCCTCTGGCCCGGTCCTTCCTGGAGCAGGCCGGGATTCAGCTCGTCGAATGGGAGCACGACTAGCCATGCGCCCGACCACTCTGCTGTTCTGGCTGGTAGTGCTCGTCCTGCCCTGGGTCTGGCTCTTTCGCCGGCAGCCAGGGGCGCGCCTGGCCGGTTCAGGTCCGGGAAAACCCGCCGGGCGCAGCGAGCCGTCGAGCACGGCTGGACCAGAGGAGGACACGAGTGCTGGGGTGGAGAAGGAGCCCCTCTCGAAGGAGGTCTCTCACCAGCTCCTTGAGGCACAACTGTTGGCATTTGGAGACCAGGAAGACGAGGCGCTGAGCCTCATCGACCGGCTCCTGATCAGGGTGGCGCAGGAGGAGACCGATGCCACCGACCTGGAGCTCGAAGTGCGCATGCGCCGCGGCGGGGTGCTGCGCCAGCTCAAGCGCTATGATGAGGCTCTGGCTGAATATCGTCTCTGCCAGAGCAAAGGGCACCTGGCCTGGGACAAAAGCCGGCGTTATGAGGCAGCGTTCGCCGAGGGAGAACTGCTGATCAGCCTGGGACAGCAGCAAGCCGGTGTCCGGCTGCTGCTGTCCACTCTCGAGTCCAATCCTCCGGCACAGGCTCCGTTTCAGGTGCGGGTCCTGCAGAAGGTAGCCGAGACCTACTATGCCTCGGGAGACCACAACCGGGGGCTGCAGTTGGCCGAACAGGGGGCCGCACTGGCCGAGAAGGGGCGCTTGCCTATGGCCAAGGCCAGCTTGTTGCGCCTTGCCGCCCGTTGCCAGATGGCTCTCGGCCGGTCCGAGGAGGCGCTGGCCACGCTCCAGCGAACGCTCGACGTCTATCGGCTGACCAACAGTGCTGCTGGTCAGGTTGATGTCAAGCGCGAAATCGGGCGGCTCTATCAGGCTACCGGCCAGTGGCCCAGGGCCGCTTCCTGGTTGCGGGCTTGCCTCGAAGATGTGGAGGCGGTCGAAGACCTGCGTGGTCAGGCGCGCCTCTGTTACGACATTGCCTGTCTCAGCATTGACCAGGGCGCGCTGGTGGAGGGCGGTATGTTCCTGCAGCGCAGTCTGTCGCTGTTTCGGCAGGTCGATGACCGCGACGGCATTGACGAGGCCGGGCGAACCATGATGGGCCTCACTGTGCTCATTCACCGCGTGGCAACAGCCGACCAGATGACCTTCCGCGACATTGAACGAGGCGTCAAGTCGTCCGGCTCGGACAAGGAGTAGGCAACAAACGATCTTGGACTCTGACAGCGTCCTGAGCGTAGCGAAGGGCCGCGACATTGAAGGGGGCGTCAAGTCATCCGGCTCGGACAAGGAGTAGGGCAGAAGAATGACAGAAAAGGATCGCGAGAGCCCAATGTGTGGGGCCAAGAGCTGCAAGCGCAAGCCGACAGAAGCGACGCCTCCTGCTACCACGCCGGGCACAGAGCCCGATAAGCAGGCGCGCCTGCGCGCCATGCGCGAGGAGGCCAGGCAGGGCGGCGGACCAGAGCGAGCCGCCAAGCAGCACGCTGCCGGCAAGCTGATGGCCCGCGAACGCATCGACCTGCTGGTGGACCCGGGCAGCTTTCGCGAGCTCGATATGTTCGTCACCCATCGCGCCATCGGCTTTGGCGTGGAAAGGTCACACCCCTACGGCGATGGCGTGGTCACCGGCTATGGCACCATCGGCGGCCGGCTGGTCTACCTGTTCTCGCAGGACTTTACCGTCTTTGGCGGCTCGCTGGGCGAGGCCCACGCCGAAAAGATCTGCAAGGTGATGGACCTGGCCCTCAAGACCGGCGTGCCCGTCATCGGCATCAACGACTCGGGCGGCGCGCGCATCCAGGAGGGCGTGGTCTCCCTGGCCGGCTATGCCGAGATCTTTGTGCGCAACGTGCTGGCATCGGGCGTTGTGCCACAGATCTCGGCCGTGATGGGCACCTGCGCCGGCGGTGCCGTATATTCTCCGGCCATCACCGATTTCATCCTGATGGTCAAAGACAGCAGTCACATGTTCATCACCGGCCCGGGCGTGATCAAGGCCGTGACCCACGAAGACGTGCCCTTTGAAGAGCTCGGCGGGGCGATGACGCACAACGCCACCAGCGGGGTGGCTCACTTTGCCGCTGATAGCGAGGAGCACTGTCTGCGCGTGCTACGCCACCTGATAGGCTTTTTGCCACAGAACAACACTGAAGAGCCGCCTCACGTTCAGCCAACCGACGATCCTCAGCGCATGGACAGCGAGCTGGACACCATCGTGCCGGACAACCCGAACAAGCCCTACGACATGCGTAGCATCATCCGCCGCGTGGTCGATGATGGCGACTATCTCGAGGTGCAAGAGCACTGGGCGCGCAATCTCACCGTGGGTTTTGCCCGTCTCGACGGGCATCCCGTGGGCGTCGTTGGTCAGAACCCGGCTCACCTGGCCGGTGTACTGGATATCGACTCGTCCATCAAGGGGGCGCGTTTTGTGCGCTTTTGCGATTGCTTCAACATTCCCATCGTGACCCTGGTGGACGTGCCCGGCTTTCTGCCCGGCGTCGCACAGGAGCACGGCGGCATCATCCGTCACGGCGCCAAGCTGCTCTATGCCTACTGCGAGGCAACCGTGCCCAAGATCACCGTCATCACACGCAAGGCCTACGGCGGGGCTTATGACGTGATGGGCTCGAAGCATGTGCGCGGCGATATCAACTATGCCTGGCCGAGCGCCGAAATCGCCGTAATGGGACCGGACGGCGCGGTGAACATCATCTTTCGCCGAGAACTGTCCGAGGCGGCCGACCCGGAGGCAAAACGCGCCGAGCTGGTGCAGGAGTATCGCGACAAGTTCGCCAATCCTTACGTGGCGGCGAGCCGGGGCTACATTGACGACGTCATCGAGCCCCACCAGACCAGGCCGCGGCTAATCGATGCGCTGCACCTGCTCAAGAACAAGCGCGATGCCAACCCGCCCAGGAAGCACGGCAACATTCCTCTCTAGGCGCGGTTGGCTCGACCATCACCGGACCGCGCCCCGACACACGCCCGCCGTGGAGTATGGCCCGACTTGGTCGCCTGAGGCTTACCGGCTATAATGGTGTCCCGGCGCGCAAGCCGGGACCGGGCGCCGCCAGACAAGGAGATCACGATGGATACGAAGCATGTGGAGGGCAAGACCAAGGGCAAGATCATGGTTTATGCCCTGAGCACCTGCGGCTGGTGCCGCAAGGTCAAAGCCTTCCTGGATGGCGAAGGCCTGGCCTATGACTATGTGGACGTAGACCTCGAAAGCGGACCGGAGAAGAGCCGGATTCTGGACGAAGTGCGCAAATGGAATCCCAAGACCTCCTTTCCGACCGTAGTCATCAATGACCGCGAGTGCGTTGTCGGCTACCAGACCGACCGTATCAAGGAGCTGCTTGGACTATGAGCGCCTACCCCAGCGACGAGCAGGTTGAGGCCCGGCTGAGCAAGATTCGTCAAGAGGCCGAGAGCGGCGGCTACCAGCTCAACCCTGACCTCGAGTTTGTCAAGATGTTGGTTGAGGGTCTGCTGGTCAACGAGCAGCGCTACGGTTACCCCTCCTGCCCCTGCCGGATTGCCAGCGGCGTCGCCAGCGAGGACCTGGACATCGTTTGCCCGTGCGACTATCGCGATCCGGACCTGGCCGAGTATGAGGCCTGCTACTGCGCCCTCTATGTGTCGCAGGCGATCGCCAAAGGAATCAAAAAGCCCAAGTCGATCCCCGAGCGCCGCCCGCCGCCAGAACAGCGCACTCAGCCAACTGCCGAGCCGGCCAACGCCCCTCCGGCCAAATTGACCTACCCCGTATGGCGCTGCCGCGTCTGCGGCTACCTGTGCGCCCGCGACGAGCCGCCCGAGACCTGCCCGATCTGCAAAGCCAAGAAAGAGCGGTTTGAGCGCTTTATGTGATTCGACCGGCCCGAGCGCCCGGCTGAACGGGCGCTCGTGTTTTTTGGACCGGGAAGGAGGCACACTGACGATGCGATGGCTGCGGGCCCTGCCCTGGCTGCTGATACTGGCGCTGGCGGGCTGTGCTGCCCGTTCAACTCCGGCCCTGACTCCGGCACCTGGCTCCTCACCGGCGAGCCCTTCTGCCGCTCCGCTGAAGCAAACAGCGACTCTCTCTGCACCGCCAACAGGAACCTCTGCCGCGGTGCCCCAACCGACCCTGTCTCCCGGCCCGACTCCCACTCCCCTCTCCGGCACCGTGGCCATCAGCCAGGTGCTGGCCTCTGACCTGGACCACGGGAGGCTTTATGCTTCGGGGACGGTGGACGGAGAGAGCAGAACGCTGCTGCTGAGCGCGGCCGATGGCACTGCCCTGGGGGCGTGGGATACGGTGGGCCCTCTGGCCATCGACGCGGAGCACCGACGCTGCTTTGTTGAGGACGCGTCGGGGTCGCTGCTCATTCTGGATGCCGATTCCGGCCAGCGGATTCGCACTGTCGACCTGCCCGCCCCGGTTGGCGAGCACCGCCTGGTGGCCCCTGTTGCCGACCCGGCCCGGCAGCGCGTGATGGCCTTTCGCGGCAACGTGGGCTACTGGGTCGACTCTGCCACCGGCGCAGTGCTCGGCTCGCACTCGTTCGACCTGGTCAAGACGCCCGACTGCCGCGTCGGCGACGGTCCTGAGGCCGTGGCCTGGGCCGCCTATGATCCTTCGGACCAGGTGCTCTACATCAGCTACCTCTCCTACGTCTGCACGCCCTGGTACGGCCACACCATCATCTCTTACAATGTGGACACCTGGCAGGAGCTAGGCCGCAGCGGCGCCTACCCCTTCCACGCCGTGGCCGCGGGCGGCTACCTCTACGCGTCGAGCTGGCACCGCTTTGGGGTCGGTTATCTCTGGGCGTGGCTGCATGGTCAGCAGGTCTGGCTGTCCTCCGATTGGAGCAGTCAGCCACTGTTCACGGTGGACCAAACCCGCGGGCGGCTCTATGGCCGCATCGCCGGCAGCCTGGGCGTGTTCGACGCGGCAACGATGGACCTGCTCTACGTGGCTGACTGGCCAGCCGCGGGGTTCTGGCCGGACGACACTGCTCTGCTGGACCACCTCGAAGCGCTGGTCAAGACGCCGGTAGCGGCGCCTGAGCTGATACGCGTTGTGCCCGCGGCGACAGCGGTCGACGGCCTGTGGGCTGTTTCTGGCCCGGAAGGCAAGGTGACCCTCTTTGGGCTATGGGGCAATGACCAGCCGCCTGACGAGTGTTATGCCTTTGCTCAGACCGGCGGCCGGCTGCTGACCAGCCGCGACGACGGCCAAACCTGGCTGTCGATGGGGGTCGGACTGCCGGCCTGCGCTTACGTCTCGGCCCTGGCTGTGTCGCCTGGCTTTGCCAGCGATCACACCGTCTGGGCCGGCGTGGTGGGCACAGGCGTCTTTCGCTCGACGGATGCCGGCGCCACGTGGCGTCCCGCCAGCACTGGCCTTGAAAGCATGGGCGTGCGCCGCCTGTTAGCCATGAACGCCGGGGCAGGGCCTGTCTCGCTGCTGGCCTACGTGGCCACTGGCGGACCATTCGTTTCATCGGCAGGAGCTGGCCCCTGGCGGCCCCTGGTGAGCACCACGTTCACGTCGTATCAGGACGTGGTGGTATCGCCTTCCTGGGCCGCCGATAACACGGGCTTTGCCGTGGCCACAGTAGGCCCCCTGCAGCGGACTCTCGATGGCGGCTCGACCTGGGTGGCGCTCACGGTGGATGCCGACCTGGTGGCCCTTTCGCCCGAGTTCGCCGTTGACCATACGCTGCTGGCTCAGACGCGCGATCATAGCCGCCTGCTCATCTCGCGCGATGGCGGCCAGTCGTGGCAGTCGCAGGGCGCCCCCCCGGCCGGCGGGCGGGTGTTGTGGCTCAGCCTGGCGCCCCTGTTTGACAAGTGGGGCGTGGCCTTTGCGCGCGTTGAAGGGTCCCCGGCGTTGTTCCGCTCCGCTGATGCCGGCCGCACCTGGCACGAGGCTGTACTGTCTTCGGGTGAACACCTGATGCTGCCGGCCGAGGCGACCATCGACCTGACCTATGCCTCTGCCCTGGAGGAGGCCCGGCCGCTGTACCTGCTGGTCACCTGGACCGAGTGGGCCGAGGCGGGCTCTGTCAAGCACGGAACCCTCTATCGCTCGGGCAACGGTGGGCTCGACTGGCACCTGGTGACGCTGCCAGAAGGCCGGTCAGCCAGGTCGTTGGCCCTGTCGCCCGAAAAGAGCACCGCACCGGTGCTGTATATTGGCACGGCGGACGGCCTGGTGCTGCGGTTGACCGACGCCGAGGTGGCCGCGCTCGGCAACTGAGCCGCGAGCTCGTGAGGAGCACGATGAAACCGAAACTCACCTTCTTTTGTGAACTCGAAGCGCAGCCGCTGGCCGCCCTGATGACGAGGCCGGTGCTCGACCGGCTCCGCTCGCTGGATGCCGCGGTGAGCCTGGGGCTGCTCGACCTCTCGCCTGAGCGGGCCAGAGTGGTCAGGCGCCTGAACCGCGCCGGCATCCCGGTGGTCGCCTGGCTGCTCCTGCCCAAGGACGAGGGTTACTGGTTCAACACTGGCAACTACCTGGCCGCCGCGCGGCGCTATGGTGCGTTCTGCGCCTGGACGGAACAGTACGGCCTGCACTGGGCCGGGGTGGGGCTGGACATCGAGACCGACATCGCCGAGATGCGCCAGCTCCTGGTCAGCCCGATGCGGCTGGCGCCGGTTCTGGCGCGCCGCTCAGGCGGC
>MWCV01000054.1 GCA_002070215.1 Chloroflexi bacterium ADurb.Bin180
CCTCGAGCCAGAGCGGATCCTCGGTTTCATCCAAACGATCACCGCCCTACCCAACATCTGCGTCCAGGGGCTCTTTTCGCACTTCGCATCTGCCGACGATGCCAACCTGGACTTCGCGAGGCGCCAGTGGGCGCGCTTTCAAGCGATCCTTCACGATCTCGAAAGCGCGGGCTTCAGTATCCCCCTCCCTCACATATGCAACAGCGCTGGCCTTATCGCCATGCCCGAAGCGCACCTGGCGGCTGTGCGCCCCGGTCTTCTCGTCTATGGGATGGCACCATCGCGCGAGACACAGCCCCCATTCGAGCTACAGCGTGCGTTGACCCTCAAGAGCACGGTAACGAAGATCCGTGACCTGCAGCCAGGGGCGACGATCAGCTACGGCGGCACGTTCGTTGCTACGCATCCAATGCGCGCCGCCCTGGTCACGATGGGTTACGGTGATGGGTACCCGCGGCTGCTCTCCAACCGTGGCCAGGTTCTCATCCGTGGACAACGCGCTCCCATCCGCG
Organism: Chloroflexi bacterium ADurb.Bin180; assembly: GCA_002070215.1. Classification (NCBI taxonomy): domain Bacteria; kingdom Bacillati; phylum Chloroflexota; species Chloroflexi bacterium ADurb.Bin180. Next base: position 513 of record MWCV01000054.1, read on the forward strand.
GCCGCATCTGTATGGACCAGATGGTCGTTGAAGTCACCGACATCGCTGGCGTCGAAGTGGGCGATGAGGTCGTCGCCATTGGCTGTCAGGGCGACGCGGAGATCACGGCCGAGGAGGTCGCGGGCTGGGCCCAGACCATTAACTACGAGATTGTCACAGGCCTATTGCCCCAGGTTGTCCGCGTGTACCGGCGCAACGGCACCTATCCCTCTCCCAACGAAGGGCTCGATCAGTGGGCTAGCTATCTCAGTGCAGTCTAGGTACCAGTGACCTGGCTGCCGCCACGGACAACCCCTCAGAACGCCAGGCTTGTAAAGACTCTGTGGCTACTTCTCGGTCCAGGCTCTGATACTCCTCAGGTGGCATAGAATTGCTCCAGGCTTCCAATATCTCCAAACACTACGGCGATGCGCTGCTCTTGCAGAGCGTTTCGTTCACGATCAACGCTGGGGACCGCGCAGGCCTCATCGGCCCAAATCGATGCGGCAGGTCTACACTGCTCCGCATCCTTGTGGGGCAGGAGAAGCCCGATGCAGGCTCGGTCAGTCTTGATCCACCGGATCTCGAGATTGGATATCTGGAGCAGGGCCTGTCCTATTCGGACGCTGACACGTTGGACGATGTCGTGCGGTCCGGGAGACGGGCGCTGGCAAAGGCAGAGGCGGAAGTGGCCCGGCTAGCCGCAGCTCTGGCGGCAAATGATAATGCCGACGGCCTCGAGGCAAGCGACAGGCTTGATGCCTACGGAGAAGCTCTGGCACGCATGATACGCCTCGTCGAGTCCCTGCCTGCCGAACACGAGGTCTCAGCAGCGTTGGCCAGCCTCGACCTCGGTCACCTCCCGTTGGACACTCCGGTTGGGCATCTCAGTGGGGGCCAGAAGACTCGCCTGGGGCTGGCGCGCTTGCTACTCCGCAAGTACGACCTGTTGCTCCTTGATGAGCCCACCAACCACCTCGACATCGACGCGCTCGAATGGCTGGAGTCCTGGTTGCGGGACTTCACCGGCGCCGCGATCATCGTCTCTCACGACCGCGCGTTCCTCGACCGCACTGCGAACTGGATCTACGATCTGGACGAGCAGACGCATACGCTCACGCCCTATCCAGGCACCTACACCGGGTATCTTACCACCAAGCAACGCGAACTGGAACGACACTAGATGACTTCGGAGACTGGAAGATCCTCCAGGTTCAGCGACAAGACCGATGAGACTCCATCATCGCCCATCGACACCCCATAAATGGTGTCAGCGACCTCTACCGTGCCGCGATTGTGGGTGATGATGATGAACTGGGTCTCGCGGGCCAGATCGCGAAGCATCCGTCGGAACCGGCCCACGTTGGCCTCATCGAGCATCGCGTCCACTTCATCGAGAACACAGAAGGGGGTGGGACTGATTGACATCACGGCAAACACCAGCGCCACGGCTGTCAGGCTGCGTTCTCCTCCCGACAACATCGCCAGGCTCGCAGCTCGTTTTCCTGGAGGCCTTGCCAGTATCTCGACCCCAGGACGACCATCATCACCCTCGGCTAGCTCCAGTCTTGCGTTACCACCATTAAAGAGAAGCTCGAAGACACGCATGAACTCTGCCGCAATGGATTTGAAGGTGGTACTGAACATCGTGTCCATCATCTCGTCAAGTTCGTTGATGATCTCGCGCAGGTGAGCGGAGGCTTTCTCGAGATCTTCCATCTGCTCTCGCAGAAACTTGTGACGCTCAGCAAGCTCGTCGTACTCCTCTTTCGCCGCAGGGTTGACAGGTTCGAGACGGCGTAGTTGAGTCCTGAGGTCGCGAACCTGATTCTCAAGCCCTTGCGGGAGCTCAGTCACGGTCGGCAATGGGCACACGATGTCGCCAAGAGGTAGGGGCTGTTGTGTAGCAATGGTGTCGGGCAGGTTGCTGATTACGATGCCGAGTGTCTCCTCAATCTCACGCTTCAGTGCCTGGAGCTGATCCTCGCGACGACTGGCATCAACTTCGGCTTGGGCCAAGCGTTGCTCCGCTTCTCGCACTACGCGGCGTAGGCCCTGCTCGCGCTCGGCCTGAGCCTCAAGGGATACTTCAAGCTCAGCAAGCTGGCTCTCAAGCGGCACAATCTGAGAAGCAAGTTCCTCGGCTTCACGGCGTGCCTGGTCATAGCTTGTTGCCAACGTGTCTAGGGTAGTACTGAGTTGCGCAGACTCCGCAGCCAGCGCCTCAAGCCGCTGTTCCTGTTCGGAGATCTGTCGCCTCAGCCGATGCACTTCGCGCTGTCGACTCTCGACGTACACCCTGCGACTCTCGAGCTCCTGCTCCAGAACCGCTACCTCGGTACGTTTTTCCGCAAGACGGCTCGACACATCATCCTCGCCGATGGATGAGAGCTCAACGGCAAGCTCAGAAAGCAGACTGTCGATTGCCGTCAGATCACTCTTGGCCTGCGAGCGCGTCTCGGTGAGCCGCTGAACTTGCGCCTGGACGCGATCGCGCTCCTCGGCAAGCTTCTCGAGCTGTGCCTGCTGCCACTGCGTGTCCTGAATGGCGCGCTCCAGTTGGCGGACTGCCTGATCCAGCGCACGGTCGCGTTCCCTAACCAAGCCGTCCGCCAATCGGCGTCGGCCAAGGCACGCTTCACGAGCCTCAGTCAGTTCCCGCACCTTGGATTCGGCTGCGGCAAGCAAAGCCTCATCTTTCGCCACAGCCTGGGCCAGATCCTGAGCCTGCTCTCTGAGCTCACGCCGTTCGCGCTCGCGTGACAAGAGACCGGGCCCTTGCGTCTCTCGGCCTTCGCCGCCGGTCACAGAACCGCTCGATCGAACAATCTCGCCCGCAAGCGTGACGATGTTGAAACTACCCCGAAGATCGCGAAGCAAGCGACGTGCGGCCTCGAGGCTCTCAGCAACCGCGGTCCTCCCCAGCAGCAGCAAGACAGCCGACTGGTAGACAGCATCGTACTCAACGAGGTCCGACGCAACGCCCAAGATTCCATCGCGACGGGGGAGATCAAGGGGCGAGGGTGGACGCAACGTATCCAGGGGCAAGAATGTCGCCCTACCTGCGCGCTTTCTCTTGAGGAAGTCGATCGCCCTCTGAGCATCGTCCCAAGTCTGAGCGACAACATCCTGGACCTGCGACCCCAGAGCGGCTTCGATTGCTCGCTCAAGCTCTGCCGGCACACGCACCAGCGACGCGATCGACCCGGGCAGACCGTGGAGATCACCCGCCTCCGTCGCCTGCATCACCGCGCGAACCCCCGCATACATCCCTGCCCCGTCGGCGTGCAGCCGATCAAGCGCCTCAAGCCGCACAGTGACGCGTTGCATCTCTGCCCGCTGCTGTCCTAGCCACTGCTGAACTCGATCGGCGTCGGCGCGGCTATCAGCGAGTTCCCGATCAGCATTCACCTCGTCCTGCTGCGCTTGCTGTAGAGCAGCCCGCGCCTCTTCCACGCTGCGTCGCTCCACCTCTACAGCAGCCTGAAGGGCCCGGCGCCGCTCCGTTCCTTCTGTGACTGCCTTGGTGAGCTCATCGTGCTGAGCCGCCAGGTCAGCCAGCCGCTCCTCAGCCTGGCTCAGGCGAACCTCACGGTCACCCAACTGGTGCCGAAGCTCCAGAGCACGGGCCTGTGCCTCGGCTTGCCGACGAAGCATGGCGTGCCGTTGCTGCGCCAGCCGCGCGTGCTCCTCGCCGACCTCGGTTAGCCGCGCACGGGCACTCTCGAGTTCGCGCCCTCTCAAGCCGAGCTCTGCCTCGAGCGATTCAAGGTCGAGGTCTTCGGTGCCGAGAGCGGAACGCAGTGGGGCCAGGTTGGCCTCGGTCTCCTCCAGGCGCTCACGGAGTTGTCTCTGGCGTTCACGTGCCACAGCCAGTTCGCGCTGCCGGTTACCAGCTTCGGTGTGTCGTACGCTGCTTTCGCGATGCAGCTCAGCGAGACGCTCGCGACGCTCGTTGATCTGATGCCTCTGGTTTAGGACCTGTTGTCCCAGATCGTCTGCTTCCTCCAACAACACAAGCGCACGGTCCTCGTGATAGGCAAGCCGTTGGCGCGCCTGCTCGAGTTCGTAGAGGCCCCGTCCCCAACGGTAGCCATACCAGATCAGCAGGGTCTCGGACAACTCGTGTTGCAGTCGAGCATGCTCCTCTACTCTGGCAGCCTGTCTCTGCAGGCGTCGCAGACGTGGTTCGACTTCGCCAACAATGTCATAAACGCGCTGGAGGTTTCGCTTCGTCTCATCAAGGCGCGTGACGGCATCCTCACGTCGAGTCCTGTACGGAGTAATCCCGGCAGCCTGCTCAAAAAGCGCTAGCCGCTCCTGTGGACGAAGAGAAAGGATCTGATCGACGAGACCCTGGCCGATCACGAGATAAGCATCACGGCCCAGACCCGCTCGATCAAGCAGATCACGCAGGTCCATCAGCCGGACCCGCGAGCCGTTCAGCATGTAGTCGCTAGTTCCGTCTCGATAGGCCCGCCGCTCAACGATGACCTCGGCAAACTCGACAGGGAGCCACCCACTGCTGTTGTCGAAAACGATGGCAGCCCGAGCCATGCCAGACCGCGACCGCTTGCCGCTACCGGCAAAGATCATGTCCTCCCCGGTGCGACCACGAATGGCGGTCAGGCGCTGCTCCCCAAGCACCCAGCGGATAGCGTCAGTAACGTTGCTCTTTCCGCTCCCGTTCGGCCCCACGACGGCAGTGATACCGGTTGGGAACATGAAGGTGGCAGGGTCGGCAAACGACTTGAACCCCTGCAGTTCGATCTGCTTCAGCTTCGGCATGAGTTGTCCCACACCGGCAGGAAGACCATCCACTGGTCAGGAGCTGCGCGAACGAAGTCCTCGATCTGGGCCAACACGCGCTGCACGTTTACCACAACATCACGCCCGCGGTCGCCGGTACGTTCCATCTCCATTGGGGGATTGGCCCTGATGCGATAGGAGACACCGTCCCAGACGAAGGAGAGCGTCATCACCAGGCAATCGGTGATCAGCGGAATCCGGATATAGCCAGTGGGCAGACAAGCAGGCTGCCCGAAGAAGGTAACCGGCGAGTTCGCCCCTGGAACAGGACGGTCCACACCAGTGAGCACGATTCCGCCACTCCGCAGCCGCTCAATCGCCTCACGAAGTGTCTGTGGCGTTATCGGTGTCAGAGTCCCGCGGGCCCTGGAACGGAGATCATTGATGATCTGATAGCCTGGCGGAGGGTCAGCCAACGACAACGCCTGCACCGGCACGGGCGCATAATGAGCAAAGGCTATCCCGCACAGGTCGAAGTTCGACGAGTGCGACCCCAAGACCATGAGTCCGCGCCCGGTAGCTACTGCGTCCTCCAGATAGCCACGGACCTCTGCGGGCATCTGGACTGAGGGCCGGAATTCCTCGGGTTGCAGGTCACGCCGTCCGGCATTGTGGAACAGATGGTAGTAGCTGAGCGTCGAGTAGTAGAACAGCCTCCGCACAGCTCGAACATGGTCCTCTTGAGTTGACTCGGCCGGCAGCACATGCGAGAGATTAGCCAGTGCTCCGTAGTAGTTGGCTGGCTTCCACGCAAGGAGGGCCTGAGTGATCCCCCAGACGACACCTCCAGCCAGTGCCGGAGGCGTCATCTTCCCCAGCCCGTACATCAGGCGCGTAGGCAGAGAACGCTGGAAGAGGGACTGCTTTTGCCCTGTCATCGTCATCAGTTCATCGTAGACGCAACCACGCACCCTCGGGCGTCCCTGCGCATGGACGCTACCAAGCGGAGCTGCAAAGGGCCTATTTGGTAGCCTCTCTCGGAGGCAGGGGGTCCATCAACGAGCGCGGGCCCTCCACCAGCACGGGGATGGCTCTTGCCACACACAGGACCACGGCGACCCATGCGGCCAGCTGAGCAGCACTGGCAACGGGCCTCAGGCCTCCGCCCCCACCGACCGCCAGGCCATGCTGAATAGCGAGGAGACAGAAAGCGATCGCTTTCGCGATGCCGTACGGAGTGCGTAGCCAGGGCGACTTCACGAGGAACTTCCCCAATCGTGAGCGCATCAGCCCGAAGGGGGTCAACCCCCGCGAGGGAGCAACCGAGCGAAGCGCATCGACGAATACACCCCGCCCGATGACCAGTAGTGGTATAGCGATTGGGATGAGGTCCAGATCCGCGTAGACAACCCATAGAAGCAACTCGACGGTCCGGTCAGCAGCAATATCGAGGACACTGCCGATGAGTGATTCCTGATGCAAAGCCCTGGCAACAACGCCATCCAACGTGTCCATCAAGATGAGCAGGACGATAAGTCCAGCCGCGACGAAGCGGGCGCTACTCTCTGGCTGGTACAAAAGGCCCACAACGACGATCAACAACGGAAGCCGAGCTAACGTAATCGCATTTGCCATCGCGCTAGCCCTCACCCTGAACCTGACACAACATACCTGCTGTGGACGCACGCAGCTCCCCGGGGAGAACTCCAGCCTCCATTAGGCTTCGGAGAGCTCGGAGCGCTAGCACGGGCTGCAGCAGCGCATCGTCAGGAGGTGTATCCGGTGCAAGCAGCTCGACCCAAGGCTGTGCCAGCACATCTCGCACTGGCCAGGCGCCAGCACTAAGGAATTCGGCCAAGGCTGAACGATTCACCCGCAGGAGACTCGTGGAGTCAGGAGTTGGCCCGACACGACGGGCGGGGAGTAGGTACAATGCCTGCACCAGGGCATCCGGGACCTCACCGCCTCCCAGCCGCGGTGGGGTGAGTACAAAAAGGTGTGGAGTGCTCACAGGCACGTCTGGCAGTACGTGGATGCCACTGGACTCATCCATGACATAAGCGTGGCTCGCCGGGCAGAGATCCACCCGGAATCGCCAGGTCGTCTGGATGTGGCGAATCAGTCCTCGATGCAGTGGAAATGTGCCATCCGGCTGAATCTTGGCCGTGCCCACCCCGATGGCAGCTCCGCCCGATGCCAGATGTCCCCAGAAGCGGGATTGCCCCAACTCGAGGTAGTAACTTCGCTCGTCGTAGACGAGACCCGCAACGCTGATCAGTCGCAGCGCACGCCCTCGCAACGCCGGTGACTCAGTTCCCGCTAACTGCGGGTATGCCGCAAAGAGATCCACGTCTTTTAGCCTCCCCAACCCACGTGTCGGATTATACCACTAGCGTCCATGACTCCAAACCAACACGTGGGGGACAAAGGCAGAGTAGCGCTCGGGCCCTCTCTGTGCTAGAATGGGCTTCCGTGTCGAGTAGCAGATGCTGGTGAGTTGGTGCCCAGCGACGATCTGCAACACCCATAACCACGCAAGGATCGAGAGAAGCGAGCATACAGGATGTACTGCCACCAATGCGGTCGACCCATTGCCAACGGCCTAACGCACTGCCCACGGTGCAATGCACCACTTCCGGTCGCTGATGAAATAGTCAAGACTGACTGGGAGTATGCTGCGTCAACCATTGCCGCAAAGGAGGCCATAATAGCGCGGCTGCGCCGCTTCATCCCACCCGCCATTGCACAGAGGATCGTTGAGGACCACGAGCAGATTCGCGGTGAAAGGCGCGACGTGACAGTGGTCTTTGTCGATGCAGTTGGATTCACGCGGCTCTCCCTGTCGCTTGATGCAGAATTGGTCTTCAACCTCGTCTCGGACCTCCTGTCACGCCTGGCGGCTTGCGTTCACCGCTACGGTGGAATGGTTGACAAGTTCACAGGTGACGGGCTTATGGCAGTCTTTGGGGCCCCCGCCGCACAGGAGAATGACGCTGAGATGAGTGTCCGGGCTGCACTCGATATGCTACAGGCGGCTGCCGAGTTCGCACCTCTGGCGCGGGCCCAGTTGGGCGCATCTAGCCAGGTACGTATTGGGATCAACCGCGGTCCTGTCATCGCCGGCGTTCTTAGTACTGCCGAGCAATCGTCCTATACAGTGATCGGCGATACCGTCAACCTGGCCGCGCGTCTGGAATCATTGGCCACCCCTGGTCACGTTCTGGTTAGTGCAAGCGTCCACGACCAGACACAAGCGCTCTTCGACTACGAGCCTGTGAAGAAGCTCCCGGTTAAGGGCATGGACATTCCTATGGAGGTCTACGAAGTCGCCAGCTCACGAGCGTCTACGGCAAGTTCCCGAGGGATGCCCGGTATGACGGGAGCATTCCTCGGACGTGACCGCGAGCTTGGCGACCTGACCCAGTTGCTCAACACATTCGTCGCCGACCGCCGTGGGCGGCTTGTCGCAATTGCGGGCGAGGCTGGCCTGGGAAAGTCGCGCCTTGTACAGGAGTGGATAGCTACTAGCGCTACAGACGGGGTGACCGTCTGGCATGGAAGAGGTCTTCCGTACGCTCAGGGAACTGGGTACGGTGTGTTCCGTTCGCTACTACGGGATGCTATCGATGGCTATGGTGCGCCCGACGCCTGGTACCAGCATGTTAGTGAACCACTCCGACCCTTTGTGCAGCGAGTCCTGGGCCTGCCTATCCGCTCCGGGGATGACACGGCATGGGAACACCTGCCTCCTGAGCGTATCAGCCAGTTGACGACGTTGGCTGTCCGTGAGTGGCTCGCAAGCGAAGCACGGCGGACGCCGCTGGTGCTCATTCTGGACGATTTCCATTGGGCAGATGACCTATCACAGGCGATGCTGCAGTCACTGGTGGGCCAGATCTCAGATATGCCCGTGCTCATCTGTGTCATTGCTAGACCAGAACCACAACTCACGTTGGATCTTCCGGCCATGGCATCCGCTGAGGGTCGCTACATAGCGCTAGCGCCGCTGTCGGAAGATGACAGTCGGCAGCTTTTATCGACCCTCCTGGACCTTGATGGTTTCCCCGAAGGAACCGTCCAGACCATTCTCACCAGAGCGGAAGGCAACCCTTTCTACATCGAGGAGTTTGTCCGGATGCTCATCGAGCAGGAGCTTGTCGAGCTGCACAACGAGCGTTGGCGTGCCGTCTCAACCGTGGCTCTCGAGACCCTCGAGTTTCCGACCTCGCTCCGCGGGCTCATGTTGGCAAGAATCGACCGGCTTCCGGAGAACCTGCGGCACCTTCTTCAGGACGCAGCCGTAATCGGGCTGCAGTTTGATGCCACGCTTCTCGGTGATGTCGAGTACCGGTTGCGCCGGGTGGAAGTCATCAACCCGATGCTTGAGCGGCTTGAAGAACTCGACCTACTCGAGCGGCGTCCCCTCGCCGGTCCGAGCGCCTATGCTTTCCGCCACATCCTGACCCAGGAAACGGTGTATCGCAGTATCCTGCGGAACGAGAGGCCAGACCTTCACCGTACGGTCGCGGAGAGCATCGAGAGTCTCTACGCAGATGACCTCGCCCCTCACACCGAGGTCCTTGCGTTACACTACGATCGGTCACGCCAGCGGGAGAAAGCGCTGTGGTACACACTCCAATCCGGCATCCGTGCACAACACAGGTTCGCCAACCGGTCTGCCGTCGACTATTACAGTCGGGCGTTACAGTTGTCGCAGCACATCGAAGATGCTTCCAGCGCACGCTGGCAGGCTGCAGTTGGTCTGGGAGACGTCCAGCAGCACGTGGGCGAGAATGAGGATGCTATCAGCTTCTACACGGCGGCACTCGAAGAGCAGCCACTCGCACCGCCTAACATCCGCGCTGAAGTCATGCTCAAGATCGGACGCGCGTGGGATAAGTTGGGCAGTCGCGACAAGGCTGAGAGTTGGCTCAAGTCGGCAGCGAACGAAGTTGAGCGTAGCGGGGAGCACACACCATCAATCGAGGCGGAGATCTATAACGCTCTGGGATGGCTTACCCTCCGCAGTGGGGATCTATCGGCTGCGCAGGCACTTCTCATGCGCGCTGCAGAACTCGTCGACCGTACGGATGACTATGATGTACTTGCCTCGATCCTGAATCGGCTGGGCGCGGTTTACTTCAGCCGGGGCGAGTGGCAAAAAGCCGTCGAGGTCGTACAGCGCTCGCTGGACATCAGGGAGAGACTTGGCGATGTCTTGGGTGTCGCCCGTTCGTCCAACAATCTCGGCATCCTCAAACGCGACAACGGTGATTGGCAGGGCGCGCTACAGACCTACACCCGTTGCCTCGAGGCTATGCGCACGATTGGCGATGTTGAGGGTGAGGCTATGACGCTTACCAATATGGGGGGTGTCTACACCGACCTGGGCGAATGGGACAGAGCAGAGGAGTGCCTTAGGCGCAGCTACGATATTGCCCAGCATATCGCCAACACCTATGAACGAGCCCAGGCGAATATGAACCTCGGGCGTCTATTCCTGCGCAAGGGCGAGCTGGATCGAGCAGAGACATTTGTTGACACAGCAATATCACTCTATGCACAGGTTGGCGTCAGCGCCAATCCTAATGTTATCGATGCGTACTGGCTGCGCGGAATGCTGCATCTAGAGCAAGGCAACGCCGAACACGCGATGGAATGGAGCAAGCGCAACTACGCCGTGCTTAGAGAGGGAACTGGCGTCGAGGATGGTGAGTCGCCCGAGTGGGGACGATACCATCAGCTTGTCGGTCGGCTGGCTCTGGTGCAGGGACAGGTCGAGGAAGCTACACAGCACTTCGAGCGCGCCAAGGCGATTTTCAGGGCAAATCGGTCGCCAGCCGAAATGGCACGCACAAGCTACTGGTGCGCACAAGCTTGGCTTCGAGCCGATCAGGCCGCCAGGGCACGCGAGGAGCTTGTGGAGGCGCTAGGCATCTTCAGCAGCTTGGGTGCCTCTGCCGACCTGGATCGGACCACGCAGTTCCTGAGCGGCCTGGACAAGGCGACTACCGTTACACACACGAAAGGGGGGAGCCGCTAGGCGGCTCCCCCCTCATCAGAATGCGACTGCAAAGCTCCTAGTCCAGATCCACCCAGAGGTTGATGGCTACCTCTGGCGTCTCCGTGATGGTCTGCGTTGTGTTAGCGAAGCTCTCCGCAAACCCAGGATCGCCGTACGTTGTCTGATAGCCCGACTGGGTCAAGCTCTCCCACCCACTGGACCAATTCGTGTAACCGCCACCCCAAGTGGGCATATATCCAGCAAGGCTCGGTGTGCTGTCAGCCCAACTGTCGAAGCTATCGGCCCAACTGTCGAAACTCTCGGCCCAACTGTCGAAACTCTCGACCCAACCCTCACACATCACCGGACGGGTCTCCACTGCCGTGCTGTCAGCCCAACTGTCAAAGCTATCCGCCCAGCTATCAAAGCTGTCGGCCCAGCTATCAAAGCTGTCAGCCCAACTGTCGAAGCTGTCAGCCGAACTGTCGAAGTCTTCAGCCCAACCATAAAAGCTGCTCGGCTCGCTGGAACCGTCAGGGTCAGCCGCCCAACTGCGAAAGCCGTCAGCCCAGCTGTCAAAGCTGTCTGTGTCGACGCTGCACACGCTCGCCCAGTGACCGAAACCATCTGCCCAGCTATCGAAGCTGTCAGCCCAACTGTCAAAACTCGTACCCCAGGTCAGATAGCCGCCTTCCCAGGTGCTAAAACCGCCTGTCCAGGCAGAGAGCCCGCCTGTCATCGACTCCATCCCAGCGATCCAGCCGGTATAGCCGTCAGCCCAACTGTCAAAGCTGCCAAGCCACGCATTGCAGAATTCGCTCGAGGCGTTACCGTCTGCCCAACTGTCGAAGCTGTCTGCCCAACTGTCAAAACTATCTGCCCAACTGTCGAACGAGTCGGCGAAAGCTACTGCATCCGCCCAACTGTCGAAGCTGTCAGCCCAGCTGTCGAAGCTATCGGCCCAACTGTCAAAGCTATCGGCCCAGCTATCGAAGGAGCCCGATTCCGGAACACAGGTTGACTCCCAGTAGGTATAGCTGTCAGCCCAACTATCGAAGCTGTCAGCCCAGCTGTCAAAACTATCCGCCCAGCTATCGAAACTGTCAGCCCAGCTGTCAAAGCTATCTGCCCAGCTGTCAAAACTGCCCGCCCAGTTGCTATCTCCACCCACCCAGCCATCTGCCCAACTATCGAAGCTGCCATCCCAGATCGTGTAGTCATCAATGATGTCGTTGAACCCACCGCCAACGATCTCAAAAGCGCCAGACTCGGGATTGTAGGTCGTCCATCCCTGATAGTGCTGGTCGCCGTTCAGATCACCCGCGAGGTTGAGACCCTGGTTTGCTGCCCCCTTGAGATCAGTGAGCACTGCATCCGCAGCCCAGACTCGACCCGCGCCCTGCTGCCAGATACTATAGGCCGCTGTTGGCCGGCCATCGATTTCTGCAAGCTGAGGGCGCGCGGTCTGGGTGATCCGGTACTTGACCTGATCGGGGCTGAGTTCACCGTGCTCACTTAGTACGAGCGCGGCGATGCCGGAGACCACGGCTGTGGACATCGAACTACCCGACATCTCAAAGTACTGTCCGTTAACGGAGTTCCCGCTCTGAGCTTCACGTAGCGTCGTGTTAGGACGCATCAAAGACACGATGTGGGCTCCAGGCGCAACCACATCGGGTTTGACAAACGCATCCAAAGTGGGCCCCGCGGCGGAAAACTCGGGGATATAGTCGTCGCTGAAGTCACTCGGCGTGCGATGATCGGTAAAGGCCCCCACCGTAATGACATAGGGTGTATTTCCGGGCACACCAATGCTCATTGGTGCAGGACCCGTGTTGCCTGCGCTGGCAACGACGGTGATGCCGGCCTGCCAGGCTGCCATCACGATGAGGCTGTAAGGATCAGCCCAGTACGGTGCTACCGGAATCGCGTACATCGAGATATTCATGACGCGAATACCGTACTGCTCCCGGTGCTCAATGGCCCACTGGATCCCTCTAAGGACATCGCTGTATGAGCCAACGCCATCCTCGTTCAGAACCCGGATCGCGACAATGTTCGCCGATGGAGCGACACCGCGGTACTGGCTATCGCTGGCCTCATACGATCCGTTTGCGATGATACCGGCCACGTGACTGCCGTGCCCATTGGGATCCCCAGGCGACTTCAGGAGGTGGGGGTGCTCATAGAGCTTGTCGCCAATGGCATCATAGTAGGCCAGGAAACGGCTGGCCCTACCAGGCGGGTCGGTCCGCAACTCAGGTAAGCGAGGATCCACGCCGGTGTCAACGATCGCCACAGTGACTCCGGCACCTCGGTTGCCGGTGGCCCAGACCTCCTCGATGCCAGCAGGCATAGCAAACTCCACATCCACAGGCCCCTCTAGAGAATCGCGGTGATCTCTACTGGTGGCTAGCTCCACTGGCCTATCAGACGTAACGCGCACAACGCGCCCATCGGCGCTCAGTTCATCAAGTCTGTGTGCGGGCAGATTGGCAACCACAGCGTCGATTGCTGATATATCCGACTCCACCCAACCGCCCACAGCAAGAACCGCAGCTTCGGCCTCTCCGGTCGCCGATCCTTGAACAATGACGCGGATTTCTGGCACGCTCGACGCAAGCGCAACTGGCTGAAACAGAGCTGATGTCAGGAGCACTGACACAACGGCAAACGCGAGAAAGATGCGCCCAACTACCTTGGTTGCTTCCATCGTACACCTCCCAGATTCTGTCGGCTCATAGCTTGCTGTCACTCCGATTATAACCCATTCCTATCCGAAAATCCATAGGAAAGTTGCTATTTGGTCAGAGATCAGCCGCTCAGGCCCCCAGGTCCCTCTGAACCAAAAAGGAGAGCGGCACAACACGCTCTCCTCTAGGGTTCTCCGTCACCCAGGATCAACCAGGCGCCAGCATCAGCCAGATGGCAGATCCCCACACGTGCGGAGCGTGCTATCGCTCTCCATGTTAGGGCAGGGCCAGAGTCAAATCAATAGGGCACGGTGCCAGATGGGTTAAGGAAGAGTATAGCCAATGTTAATTACTCCACGAAGATCTCGACACGCTCCCCTCTTTCACTGTCTCGGATATCCAGGAGATGCCCCAGCTCTCCGCGGTCGAGCATGTCCTCGAGCCCGGCGGTATCGAGACCCTCCACGCCGGCGATGCTGCCGCCGGCTCGCAGTCCCGCACGAACGAGTCCAACGGGAAGCGTCAGATTGACGCGAACCATGTCCTGGGGATCTGTAACCCGAATGCGCACCCAGCGGGGTTTCCGTTTGGCCTTCCGCTCGGTATCCTCTTGATCGCGCAAGGCATCCAGCAGCTGCCCAGCCTGTTGGGCACTTATCGTACCCTTCTCAACCATCTCGAGGATCTTGCGCCGCTCATCAACCATCCGACGCGATGACCCAGGGGAAGCCTGCACATCCGAAGCAACGCCGCCATCGGCGGCCCTGCCAGCCGAAGAGACGCGTGGCCCAACATCGCCAAGCGACTCTGCGAGGCGCAACCGCATCTCCTCAAGGGACTCGGTCAGTCGGTCACGTCGGTCCTTGAGTAACTCGGCCTTCAACTCTACCCGCTCTAGTTTCGCCAGAAGACGCTCACGACGTGCCTCTAAGCGCTCTCGAACTCCAACGGAGATACCTTCACCTGCCCCGACCAAAGCATCAAGCTCCGCCTCGACCTGTTGCAGTTCCCGGGTCACTTCGTCACGATCAGCCTGGAGGTCCTCGTGGTTCATCAACTCCTCCAGTCTGCGCGCAACATCCTGCATCTTCTGCTCAATCTTTGCTCTTGTTCTGGCCCCTAGATCCTGCGCAGGCATCGCACCCTCCTTTGCGTTCCAATCGCCCGCTATCGCTGCTACGTCCACGACGGATGCCCTATCGCGTCAATAATCGCAGAGCCTCTTCGACAGTCATCTCGCCTGCCGCAAGCTTATCAAGCACAGACTGAGTTCGGACCTCATCGGCATCCTGTTCGCCAACCTCATACCCCATAGCACGCATCACGTCATGTAGGCGATTCCGCACCGTGGGATAGGACAACCTCAGTTCCTCCTGAACCCGATTGAGCTTTCCCTCTGAACGCAGGAACAACTCGACAAAGTCCAGTTGCTCGCTCGAAAGACGCGATAGCCGCTGCGGAAGGAATGTTCCTTGGATCGACGTGCCGCATTGGGCACACACAAGGCGCTCAACATAGAGCTCATCACCACAAACGGGGCATTTACCAGGCATTGGGTACACTATTGGACCTCCTGAACGATCAATGGATATCCAATTTCATTCTATGATGGATTTGAGAATAGTCAAGATCCGGGCTTAACAAAGTTTACTCGCGATTAAACAATTGGGGCGTCAGATGGAGTCACTGCGGAGAGGATCTGCGCACGGTGAGGAGACCAACGCCGCGCAGGTATGGGGAACGAGAAAGCGGCCCTTGGAGGGGGCCGCTGGGGGGGACGAGAAACAAAACGAGCTTCTTGGCAACGACCTACTCTCCCAGGGGGCTACCCCCCAAGTACCATCAGCGCTGGTGAGCTTAACTGCCGGGTTCGAGATGGGTCCGGGTGTGTCCTCACCGCTCTTGTCACCAAGAAGCTCGTGTTTCCGTTCAAGCGATTCCTGAGGTTTGCGACGGTGCGCTCAAGCGTCAAGTTCTCCGTATCACGCCAGAAGCCCTCGGCCTTTAGTACGGGTTGGCTACACGCATTGCTGCGCTTACACCTCCCGCCTATCTAACTGGTCGTCTCCCAGCGGCCTTACTCCCTTCCGAGATGGGGGACCTTATCTTGGGGCAGGCTTCCCACTTAGATGCTTTCAGCGGTTATCCTTGCCGAACCTAGCTACTCAGCCATGCGCCTGGCGGCACAACTGACACACTAGCGGTCCGTTCACCCTGGTCCTCTCGTACTGAGGGCAACTCCCCTCAAGTCCCCTGCGCCCACAGCGGATAGAGACCGACCTGTCTCACGACGGTCTGAACCCAGCTCGCG
>MWCV01000055.1 GCA_002070215.1 Chloroflexi bacterium ADurb.Bin180
TGTCCGGATGGGGAGCGCTGAAGCGCAACTACGAACCTAATCCCGCTCGAACAGCATGCCCTGACTGTGTTCGTGCTCCTCAGGCGGTTTTTCCACACTCTCGATGGTTGGTATTGGTCACACCAGATGCCTGCACTATAATGACCAGCTTCACTGGAGGAGATGATGCGAAAGAGACATAGCACTCTGACCCTGGCGATTCTCTGCATTGCACTGCTTCTCACTGCATGCGAAGCGGTCTCGCCCAAGACCCGCAAGGTGATTCCCGAATGGAGCCGCGGTCTGCAACTCGGTGTGGCTGCTGTCAACCAGCCTGTCCACATCGTCAGCTCGCAGGGCAAGGCCCACGTTCTCTGGGTTACGGCCGGCAATAGGTCGCTCTCCTACGTGAGACTCGGCGAGTCCGGACAGGTCGAGTCCCATGCGGAGCTGGCCATTGGCGGCGCTCATCCCAGCGACACACACCTATTGGTGCGCAGCGATGGTACCTGCGCCGCACTCTGGACAGATAACCCCAATATGCCGCGCGCGCTGTTCCTGGCGCAATTTGCAGCCGATGGCGCCCTGCTGTCTGGACCAACTCGGCTCACTCCTGACGGAGCCCGAGTTGCTGATATTGCGGCCGTCTCCGGCACCGACGATAGCTACGAGCTGTTCTGGGCCGACGAAAGTCCTGCTGAGGGCGGGTTGCATCACATTCGCCTTTCCGGTCAGTCGCCGGGACAGGATCAGTTGCTGGTAGCTGGCGCGATGAGTCCGGTCGCTCAGGCAGACCAGAACGGACGCATTCATCTCACCTGGACCGTTGAACCCTCGCTCCGCGAGAACTATGTGTACTATGCCCTCTTTGACCCGGCCACCCAGAGCCTGATCTCACCCACGCGGGTGGCCATGTACCGAACCGCCACAGGCCTGGTCTCATACCCACCCAGGCTAGGCCTTGATTCCACCCGCGTCTATCTGTTCTGGTCGCTGGAGCAGCGCGGCGGCGGAAACAGCCCTGGCGAAGCCCACACCTACTATGTGTCCTTCCCCATCGACCAGCCACAGGCCGTAGAGCCAGTGATGTTGGACATTCCGGATCTCGCACGTCCAGTTTACGCTGCTGCCACTGGCGAGCTGCCTTACAACCGGCTTGCTTCCGCCACAGTTGGCAGCCCCACTTCGCTGCTCTACATGCCTTCAACCATTAGCGGCCAAAATACGGAGCTAGGCGTCTTTCTGGTGGCCCAGGTATCAACCAGACATCGAACTACCAGAGAGGTTGTCTGGGCGCTTTTCCGTGATGGAACGCTTCAGGGCTATCAGCTTCCCAGCTCGACCGGCAGCGCCATGCGCCCCGAGGCCTCTCTGGACAGCAACGGAAATGTGCACCTGGTTTGGCTGAGCACCGGAGGTTTTGGCCGCTACGAGGTGTACTATGCCAGCACAGCACCCAAGATCAGATCCGCCCTGGACCGGATTACGCTCCAAGATCTGGCGGCGGATTTGCTCAATGCGATGTGGAACCTGGCGCCAGCCATCGGTTTCTTCCCGCCGGTGTTCCTGCTCTGGACCTTTGTCTCGTTCGTCTGGGTAATCCTCTATTACTTTGTCCGGGTGGAGGGCGGGATGGAGCGCCGGGGCTCGCAGATTGCCCTGGGCATCGCCATCCTCCTCTATCTCTTCTCCAAGCTCTTCCTGATGCCAGGCGTCCTGTTCTATGCACCATTTATCAACCGGTTCCCGGAGCACCTCCAGATTGTGCCGGTTCTGGGCACACCTCTGTTGACCCTGGCCGCGGCTATTGCTGCCCTGTGGCTCTACGCACGCAAACGTGAGTTCAAGTCGCTGTTTGCGATGTACATGATCTTTGTATTGACCGACGCGCTGCTTTCGCTCATCATCTATGTTCCCGGTTGGCTCGGGGGATAGACGACAGGAGAACAGATGCCGAATCCCACCCCAGGTCGAAATGACCCTTGCCCATGCGGCAGCGGCAAGAAGTACAAGAACTGCTGCCTCGGCAAGGATCGTGCCCGGCAGTTGCGCTCAACCAGCTGGCGAAACGAAGAACAGGAGACCCTGGAGAAACTGCTGGCTTTTGCTCAGCGGCCCACGTTCACCGCGCAGATCACTGTTGCGTTCAACCTCTTCTGGAACGGCACCTACGGCCTATCAGCCCTGCGCATGATTGATCAGGGCGAGTCGGCTCGATTCCTCGACTGGTACATGTTCGACTATCGCCTCGAAGGGGGCTCCCAGCGCATCATTGACCTCTTTGCCGGCGACGAGACCATCCATCTGTCCACCATAGAGCACGAGAGAGTCAGGGCCTGGCGCGATTCCTATACGAGCCTGTATCGCAGGGCTGGCCAAGTGAACCAGTCCGTCTTTCAGGTTGAGGATCTGCTCCAGAACAATACCATCGAGGTCATGGACACCGGATTTGGTCACCTCGGGTTGGCCGGCGATGTGATCATCGGGCGGCTGCTGCGTTCTTCGTCGCCGCCTCATCTATCCTGGGCGGCCGTCCTGTTGCCAGCCGATATGGCAGACCCGCTGACTTCCTTCGCCAGAGAGGGCTACCGGCAGTACCGCGAAACGCACTCACTGGCCTCCTGGCCCGAGTTCCTTTCGAATTCTGGCTACATCTTTAACCACTATTTGCTCAAGGCGGCCGCCGAGGCCAGGCAGCCACGAGTCGGAAAGCACGCCTACTACGACGCTTTTGCCACTCTGAGCAGATTGAGCCAAGCCGAGAGTGAATTGCGCGAGGAAAGGGCGCGCCGAGCCAGCCTGATGCACCAGGAGCGCGGCAAGAAACCCACCGAAGAGCCGGCCATAAGGCAGACCAAGGGGGGATTGCTTCTACCGGGGAATGTGAGCTACAAAGGGAGCCAGGGGCGAGGTCGCTAGACCCGGATGACACACGAGGGGGCTAGGCCCCCTCGTCTTCTTCTACCGCCGGCGCTGCGGCACTAGATGGTTGTTCGGCCACGCGCTTCCGGCCGCAGTAAGGACATACAGTCCAGTTGAGGTCAAGCGGCCGCTGGCAGTTAGAGCAGGACTGGCGCAGCTCGGTTGCACAGTACGGACACACCAGGTATTCTGCCGCCACGTTACGTTTGCAGTTCGGACAGACACAGCGCTCCTCGATGTCCTTCAGCATCGCTTCCTGGCTCAGCGCGTGCTCGTACGCCTCAGTCAGTGTCTGTTGTGGCCGAAGCACAAAGTACAGCAGCAACCCGGGGATGTTGAACACCAGCACCAGAAGCGTCACCAGTATCTGAACCAGCACATCGCGGCTGCGCGAGCGAATATCACGCACCGTCCAGATAACCAGGCTGAGCAAAAACAGCACCCCGTAGGCGCCCAGCAACATGAGCACAAAGCTCAGAATCGCTTTGATATTCGCAGGCAAAGTCATGCCGTAGTACCCTCCACCAGAAGTGGTGCCGATTATACAAGAGTTTCGCAGCAGCGGCCAAGTAACGCTATAATGGGCTGAGTCCGCCGGGACGGTCGGCTCCGCTCACTGGGAGCGGTATGGTGAAGGAGGTCGAGCCGAAATGCCCATGATTTCCGCTACCGTGGACAGCATCCGCGCCAGCCTCATGTCCAATCAGCGGGTCGTGCTGCTAAAGGACACCAACGCAGAACGTTACCTGCCCATCTGGATCGGGCCATTCGAGGCAGAAGCCATCGCTATGGCGCTGCAGCACGTCAAGCCACCGCGGCCGATGACCCACGACCTGCTCAAAGCTATTCTGGATGAGCTAGGGGCCACGGTCTCTCACATCCTGGTTAGCGAGCTGGCTGAGAATACCTTTCACGCTCTGATCGTGATGGATATCGACGACCGCCATCTGGAGATCGATTCAAGACCCAGCGATGCCATTGCGCTGGCTGTACGCTGTGGCGTTCCAATCTATATCGCCGAGGAAGTGATGGCCCAGGCCGGCATCACTCCCAGCGCCGAGCTAGAGCCACTCGAACCGGCAACTCCTGAGGAAAAACAGCAGCTCTCGGCATTCCGGGATTTTCTGGACAGTCTGGATTCTCACGAACCACAAGGCGGCTAGCACTATGACCATGGAGCGGTTGCCCCCACAGAACATAGAAGCAGAACAGTCCGTACTTGGCAGCCTTCTGATTGATCCGGAGGCCATCGTCAAGGTTGCGGCGTTCTTGCATCGCGAAGACTTTTCCCGGGAGGCCCATGCCCGGATCTACTCGGCGATCCTCGACCTCCATGAGCGCGAGGAGCCGGCTGATTTTGTGACGCTGACCGACGAGCTGCAGCGCCGCGGCCAACTGGAGATGGCAGGAGGCGCAGCCTATCTCACCTCTTTGATCAACAGCGTGCCAACTTCGATACACGTAGAGTACTATGCTCATATTGTCGAGCGCACAGCCATTCTGCGCCGCTTGATCGAGGCGGCATCCAAGATCGCGGGCCTGGCCTATGAAGAAGCCGAAGATGTGGATGCGGTCGTAGACCGCGCCGAACAGGTGCTTTTTGAGGTTTCGCAGAGGCGCGTCACGCGCGGGCTCGTTCCCATTAACACGATCTTGAACGAGTACTACGATCGCCTCGAGTACCTCCAACTACATCGAGGAGAGATGGTCGGCCTGCCTACTGGCTTTGTCGATCTCGACCGCCTTCTGGGAGGGCTGCAACGCTCGGACCTGATCATTGTCGCTGGTCGTCCAGGCATGGGCAAGAGCAGTCTGGGGCTGACCATTGCGAACAATGTCGCACTCAAGCACAACAAGGTGGTGGCCTTCTTTAGCCTCGAGATGTCGGGCGAGCAACTGGTACAGAGGCTCATCGCCGGCGAGACAGGCATCAGTTCACAGCGCCTGCGCACCGGCGATCTCGCCGACGCAGATTGGTCCAGGATGGTCAAGGCAAGCGGTACTCTCTCCGACTCTCTGGTCTTTGTCGATGACTCTCCCTCACCCTCGCCCATAGAGATCCGCACCAAGAGTCGCCGGCTGGCGGCAGAGTATGGGTTGGATTTGATCATCGTTGACTACTTGCAACTGCTGCGCAGTGGCATCCAATCGGAGAACCGTGTCCAGGAAGTATCGTACATCTCGCGCTCGCTCAAGGGTCTGGCCCGTGAGCTCAATGTGCCGGTCATCGCCATGTCGCAGTTATCCCGCGCCGTGGAGACTCGCTCCGACAAAAAGCCCATCCTGGCAGACTTGCGCGAGTCCGGGTCAATTGAGCAAGATGCCGACGTGGTTCTGTTTATCTACCGCGATGAGCAGTATGATACTGACACGGACCGCAAGAACATCGCCGACATTCTGATCGCCAAGCACCGCAATGGCCCTACGGGCCAGATCTCGCTACGCTTTGTCAGCGAGCAAACCAAGTTCACTGACCTTGATACCTATCACGACGAACTCGGCTACGTTCCCGAGCCTGAGGCGACATGAGCTTTTCTGGTTTTCCCGGCGGCAGACTGGCCCAGACGCCCCTGCCCAACCTGCTGTTCAGCGAGCTGATTCCCCAGATAGATGACCTCGGAGAGCTCAAGACAACACTGCACATCTTGTGGTTGCTGTCTCGGAAGCGCGGCGAGCCGCGCTTTGTCACCCTGCAGGAGCTGCAGGGCGACAGCACCCTGGCCCGCAGCCTGAGCGGTCTGGCCGCTACACCGGCAGAGGCCATTGAGGCCAGCCTGAAAAAAGCCGTTGGCAGGGGCACCCTGCTCCATCTGCTGAGCGAAAGCGGTCTGGACCACATCTACCTGCTGAACAGTCCTCAGGGACGCCGCACCGCCGAAAAGGCCGAGTTGGGCGAACTGCAGCTCGCCAGCAGTACACTGCACATCGAGCCGGCCGTGCCGTCTGAGCGGCCCAACATCTTTGTGCTCTATGAGCAGAATATCGGTCTGCTGCAACCGATGATCGCCCAGGAACTGGAAGAAGCCGAGCGCACCTACTCGCCAGAGTGGATCGAAGACGCGTTTCGCATCGCCATCGAGAACAATGTCCGTAACTGGAAATACATCCGGCGCATTCTAGAGCGCTGGGCAGCCGAAGGCCGCGACGACGGGACGACCACTCAGTCTCGCTCCCGCGGGGGGGACAAATCGCGTGACAGAACCTGGTACACCGAAGAAGAAGCCCGCAAGTTCATCCAGCGCTGAGTGCCCGCTTTGCCACGGGGTCGGGTTTGTCCGTCGCGACGTGCCACCGGGACACCCCGATTTTGGTCAGGCCATTCCCTGCCGTTGTATCGCCGTTCAGAGGCAACAGCGTCGAATCTCGGCTTTGCTGGAGGCCAGCAATCTGGGCCTCCTAACACGCATGACCTTTGATACCTTTAAACCAAACGGTCACGGTCTCAACCCGCATATGCAGGATAACCTGCGCAAAGCTTATGAGAAGGCCCGCTCCTACGCCGCAAACCCCCAGGGGTGGCTTGTCTTCCGGGGCAGCTATGGCTGCGGCAAGACCCATCTCGCTGCGGCCATCGCCAATGAACAGGTGGCCCGCGGCAACTCGGTGCTCTTCGTCGTTGTGCCGGACCTGTTGGACTACCTCAGGGCTGCCTTTGCGCCTAGTAGCTCCGCCACCTTTGACCAGCGCTTTGAAGCACTGCGCACTGCGCCCCTCCTGATTCTCGACGACCTGGGTGCCCACAGCACCACACCCTGGGCCCAGGAAAAGCTATTCCAGATTCTCAATTATCGTTACAACGCCCAGCTCCCAACAGTGATTACCACCAATTGCGAGCTGGATATGTTCGATCCTCGCCTGCGCTCCCGCCTGATGGAACTTGAATGGTCGACCATGGTGCAGATCCTTGCCCCTGATTTCCGCGGCACTGCCGTGGTCGAACAGTCAGAACTCAGCAGCCTGGGCCTGCACAAAGAGCAGACCTTTGAAGCCTTTGACCTCCGCGAAGGCGACCCGGCCCTCGATGCAGCGCAAAAGTCGAATCTCAGGCGCGCCCTGGCCACAGCACGCGCCTATGCCGAGGAACCCACCGGCTGGCTCGTGCTCACCGGAGGCTATGGCTGCGGCAAGACTCACCTGGCTGCGGCCATTGCCAACCAGTGCGTCGACTCGGGAAACCCGGCTATCTTTGTTGTTGTTCCGGATCTGCTGGATCACCTGCGAGCCGCCTTTGCTCCGAGCAGTACGGTGACCTTTGACCGCCGCTTCGATGAGATCCGTCGGGCACCCATGCTCGTCATTGACGATCTTGGCTCCCAGAGCGCCACTCCCTGGGCGCAGGAAAAGCTGTTCCAGTTGTTCGACCACCGCTACAATGCCCAGTTGCCGACCGTGATTACGATGACCAGGGACGTGGACCTCGACCCGCGCCTCAAGACACGCATCATGGATACCACCCGCTGCCGCATACTCGAGATCACCGCACCCAGCTATCGCGGCGAAGGTCGGTCGAACCCGCCACCCAAGCCCCGCTCCACCCCGAGCCCATCTCGCGGCCGCCGCGGACTGGGAGTAGCGCGCTAGACATGCCCAGCGATTTGCAGGGCCGGGACCGCGCGCGACTCGTTCGATGGCGGATCACCTTCATCGCGGTGCTTGCTGTCCTCCTTCTCCTCGCAGCATCTGGCTGGCTCAGGAGGCATTCCATCCGCGCCTATTTCAGCAGCGTCACGGGCGAGGAAGACCTCAACGAGCAGGTCAAGGGCCTGGGGCGTCTCATCATCCTGCGGCTGACTCGACCCCCGCTTCAACTGGACCCAATGGTTCCGATCGCCCACGCGGACGTCAATCCCTTTGGCGTGAATGCTTTCCTCGAGCAAGAGGTAGAGCCGCAAAAGCTCGAGCTGGCCATGCAAATGATTCGCGATGCGGGGTTTCACTGGGTGCGCCAGGAGTTTCCCTGGGAAGACATCGAACACAGCGCCCGCGGCGATTTCTGGGACCACAAGTGGAACAAGAGCGCCTGGGAAAAGTACGACCGCATCGTGGACCTGGCCAATCAGTATGGTCTGGAGCTCATTGTTCGCCTGGGCAATCCTCCTACCTGGGCGCGGGCTGACGGCGATGCCCGCGGCACCTTTGCCCCGCCAGATGATCCGGAGGACTTGGGCAACTTTGTCCATGCCGTGGTTGAGCGCTATCGCGGCAAGGTAACGTACTTTCAGATCTGGAACGAGCCCAACATCTATCCCGAATGGGGCGAGCAGCCGGTGGACGCGGCTGGCTACGTCAAGCTGCTGCAGGTTGCCTATCGCAGAGCCAAGGAAGCCAACCCTGACTGTGTCATCATCAGTGCGGGACTGGCGCAGACCATCGAAACCGGCCCAAAGAACTTGAGCGACCTCACTTACCTTCAACAGATGTACGACGCCGGCGTCAAAGGCTACTTTGATATTATGGGTGTGATGGCCTACGGCCTCTGGACCGGGCCGGGCGACCACCGGGCCAGCCCTGAGCTGACCAACTTTGCCCGCCCGCAGCTCATCCGCGACATCATGGTGCGCAACGGTGACGCAGACAAAGCGCTTTGGGCTACCGAGATCGGCTGGAACGCCGTTCCGCAGGATTTCGCCGGCATTCCCACCTACGGCCGCGTGACCCTGGACCAGCAGGCTCGCTACGCGGTACAGGCTTACCAGCGCGCCCAGGAAGAGTGGCCGTGGATGGGCGTGATGAACTACTGGTTCTTCAAGCGTGCTACAGACGCTGAGACAGGCCAGGCCTTTTACTACTTTCGGCTCGTGGAGCCCGACTTTAGTCCGCTGCCTGTGTACGCCGCGCTGCGCGACTATGCCAATCAACCGGCCGTCGTCTACCCGGGGTACCATCAGGAGGATCACTGGGCCCTGCGCTGGAGCGGAACCTGGGAGTCCGTCCAGGACAGTCAGGCCGTGCTGCAAACTATGCGCCGGAGCACCGACACGGGCAGCAGCCTGGCCTTTGACTTCCAGGGCACAGACCTCGACCTCGTGGTGCACCGCGACGAGCAGAGTGGCGAGATTCAGGTACGCCTTGATGGCCAGACTCTCCAACCCATCAGCCTTCGCAGCCAGCGGCCAGAGCACTCTGTACGCCTTCCCCTGGCCAGACGCCTGTCCAGGGGAAAGCACTCGGTCGAGATCACCACCGTCAACTCCGCGGGGACGCATGTGGACATCGACGGTCTCGTTATGCAGGCCAACACCACACCCTGGTCACTGTGGGGCCTCGCCGCGGCCGTGGTAGTGATTTTGTCCATCCTGGTGCACAGCCGCTGCCGCGGCTGGCTCACTAGGCTCACCTCTCCCTGATTCTCGCTAATGCCCCCGCTGCCAGACTGATTGACATCTGTCTATCTCGGTTGTAACATAATCCGCCTGGTCGGGACTCCACCCCGACCACACCACCATGCTCATGGAGCAAGAAGAAGGTTTCTGTGGACCCTACCATCTGTGCAGAGATCTCAGCCATCGTGCAGAGAGCACTTCAGGAGGACATCGGCTCGGGAGACGTCACCACGGAGTGGACTCTGCCAGTCGATCTCCATCAGAGGGGCCGTCTGATCGTCAAGGCTGCTGGCGTCGTAGCCGGTCTGGACGTTGCCCGAACCGTGTTCGAAACCATCGACACGTCAGTTCGCTTTGTGCCGCGCGTCGCCGACGGAGCCCCTGTGTCCGCTCGACAGACCGTCGCCACTATCGATGGCCCTGCTCGTTCTATTCTGGCCGGGGAGAGAGTTGCCCTCAACCTCTTGCAGCGTATGTCCGGCATAGCTACCCTGACCAGCCGCTACGTTGCCGCCGTGCGCGGTACGAAAGCAGTCATTCTGGACACCCGCAAGACAGCACCCGGTTTGCGCGTGCTGGACAAGCTAGCGGTGAGGCTGGGCGGCGGCCGGAACCATCGTATCGGTTTGTACGACATGGTGCTCATCAAAGACAACCATATCGCTGCCGCGGGCAGCATTACTGCGGCGGTGCAGGCGGTGAAATCACACAATCGTGCTGGCCTGAAGGTCGAGGTCGAAGTCAAGAACCTCGACGAGCTGCGTGAGGCCCTTGCCCTTGGCGTCGACCGGATCATGCTGGACAACATGAATCTGGAGGTTATGCGCCAGGCGGTAAGCATCGCCGCTGGTCGTACCGAACTTGAAGCCTCAGGAGGAGTATCCCTCGACACGGTCACTGATATCGCCCGCACGGGGGTAGATCTGATCAGCGTCGGCGCACTGACCCATTCTGCAGCCGCTCTTGACATCAGCCTGGATCTGGAAGAGCAATCCCCTGTCAGCCTGGCGGACTACCAGGCGCTGTCCGAGGATCAGGTGTCTGCTCGCATCGAGCAGGCTCGCCGCGACCTCGGTAAGGATCTGGTGATCCTGGCTCACCACTATCAGCGCGACGAGGTAGTTCGCTTTGCCGATTTGCGCGGCGATTCTCTGGAACTCTCTCGTGCCGCCGCAGAGGTCCGCGACGCGCGCTATATCGTTTTCTGTGGTGTTGATTTCATGGCCGAGACAGCAGCGATGCTTTGCGCACCCACGCAAATCGTCTGCATTCCGGCCAGGGCCGCGGTCTGCCCGATGGCGCAGATGGCCAATGCTGAGCAAGCGCAGACTGCCTGGCAGCATCTGACCAAATTCTGGGGACAGGACCTGCTGCCCATTACCTACCAGAACTCGTATGCTAGTGTTAAGGCTTTTTGTGGCGAACGCGGCGGCGCCGTTTGCACATCGGCCAATGCACAGGCTCTCTTCCGCTGGGCACTCAAACAAAAGGGGCATATCCTCTTCTTCCCAGACGAGCACCTCGGCACAAACTCGGCTCTGGCCCTCGGCATTCCCAGAAGCAAGATTGTAGTCTGGAATCCCACCGAGCCTGAGGCAAGCGCGCGTGCAGCCCGTGATGCCACAGTGGTAGTGTGGAAGGGCTACTGTCACGTGCACACCTTCTTTACGGTCGAACAGGTCGCCGACGCTCGGCGCAAGTACCCTGGCATCCAGGTCGTGGTGCACCCCGAGTGTCCGGCCGAGGTCGTGGCCGCAGCAGACTCATCTGGTTCAACCTCTTTCATCATCCGTACGGTCGAGTCAGCCCCGCCCGGCGCCAGCTTTGCCATCGGTACGGAAATCCACATGGTGGCACGTTTGGCCAAGGAGCACCCCGACAAACTCATCGTACCGCTGGCCCGCGGCCTCTGCGGCGCGATGTACACCATCAATCCGTACAATCTCAGCTACACCCTCGACCGTCTACTGGTAGATGACCCGGTCAATGTCGTGACCGTGCCCCCGGAGATCGCCAGGTGGGCCAATCTGGCCCTGCAGCGAATGCTGGAGGTCAACTGAGATGACGCACTTCGAAACCGACGTCCTCATCATCGGCTGTGGTATTTCGGGGGCCACTGCGGCACTGCGCCTGGCGAAGGACCCCCATCTGCGCATCACCATCGTCACGCCAGAAGAAGACCCCCGAGAATCCAATACCTACTATGCACAAGGTGGGATCATCTACCGCGGCGATGATGACTCGCCCGAGCTCCTCATTGGTGACATCGAGCGCGCCGGAGCAGGATTGAGCAACCCCGTCGCCGTCCGCATCCTGGCCGAGGAAGGCCCGGACCTGGTGCGGAACTTGCTGGTAGACACGCTCGGTGTGCCATTTGACAACGAGCCGGGCCATGGCATGGAGCGCATCAAAGAGGCGGCCCACTCGACCAAGCGCATTATCCATGTCGGCGATTACACTGGTCGGGCAATTCAGGAGAAACTGGTCGAGGCGTTGCGGAGCTGCCCTAACATTACTCTGCTGCCCAAGACGACTGCTGTTGACCTCCTGACGACGTCGCATCATTCGCGCAACCGCCTGGCTGTCTACGAGCCTCTGTGCTGCGTGGGAGCCTACCTCTTTGAGCAAACTACCGGTCGCGTTCGAGCCTGCCTGGCCAGGAAGACACTACTGGCCACAGGCGGCCTGGGCCGGATTTTTCTCTACAGCACCAACCCGCCTGCCGCTCGCGGTGACGGATTGGCCATGGCCTACAACGCCGGCGCGCGCATCATCAATGCCGAGTTCGTGCAGTTTCACCCAACTGCTTTCTACTACCGGGACCAGGCGCGATTCCTGGTGTCGGAGGCGGTTCGAGGTGCCGGGGCCAAGCTGGTCAACGACCGCGGTGAACCGTTTATGCACAAGTACGCGCCCGAGTGGCTCGACTTGGCTCCGCGCGACGTTGTCGCGCGCAGCATCCACCAGGAAATGTTGACCACCGGCAGCCCCTGCGTCTATCTCGACCTCAAGTCGTACCTCGCGGCAGACAAGATCACGGCGCATTTCCCCGCCATCTACCAGAAGTGCCTCGAGTTCGGTGTCGATATCACCCGTGATTGGATTCCTGTCGTCCCGGCGGCCCACTACCACTGTGGCGGTGTGTGGGTCGACGAATACGGCCGCTCTACCATCCGCAACCTCTATGCGGTTGGTGAGGTTTCCTGCACCGGCGTACACGGCGCGAACCGGCTGGGCAGCGCTTCACTCTTGGAGGGGCTGGTCTGGGGGGCGCGTGCGGCAGAGGATGCGCAGCGCACATTGGATCAAGACTGCTGCGCCTATGTTGATATCCCGCCCTGGTACGATGAGGGCTTGACTCTCACCGCCGACCCGGCCCTGATTCAGCAGGACATGGCCAACATTCAGCATATCATGTGGAACTATGTTGGCCTGGTGCGCTCAGCCAGGCGTCTCGATCGGGCAATCAGCGACCTGCGGAACCTGCAGGTAGACATCACTCGTTTCTACGGCAGTACCAAGCTGTCCGACAGCCTGATCGGGTTGCGCAACGCCGTTCAAGTGGCTTTGATCATCTCCCAGGCTGCATGGGAGAACAAGGTCAGCCAGGGCTGCCACTATCGCGAGGACTAGCCCTGCTCTTTCTCGGTCGCGCTGGTCAGGGCGGCCAGGGCTTTTTCATAGGCCCGGTAAGCCTCGTCTCCGTAGAGCACAAACCGCACCAGCGAAATATCCTGGTGGAACCGGATATACTCTAGTACCGTCTTGAGCGCCAGAGGGGCGGCCAACTCAAGGGGATAGCCATAAGCCCCCGTGCTCAACGATGGGAAGGCAACGCTCTTGATCCCTCGCTCAGAGGCCAGGGCCAAGCTATTACGATAGGCAGCGGCCAGGGTAGCGGCTTCGCCTTTGTTCCCACCATGATAGATCGGCCCTACTGTGTGGATGACGTAACGGGCCTTTAGCCGTCCACCCCCTGTGATCCGTGCCTGCCCTGGCGGGCAGCCGCCCAGCCGTCGACACTCTTCCAGAATCTGCGGGCCTCGGGCGCGATGGATCGCCCCGTCGACCCCTCCACCACCCAGGAGGCTCGGGTTCGCCGCGTTGACAATCGCCTCCGTATCCTGCGCGGTGATATCTCCCTGAACAAGCTCCAGAATGGATGCACCTACTGTGACCTGCATGGCACCCTCCGTATCAATTGGTCCCGTTGACCAGGGCCCGCAATCGGGGAAACAGAACGCCTACCAGTTCTCTCACTTGTGGATGGACCAACGCCTCAAGAGACAAGTCCATCAAGGCTGCATAGTCACGATAGCCCAACACAAGCTGTGCGAACTGATGTCCCGACAGGCGCAGTTCACACTCTGATTTGATAGGACCGGGCAGCCACGACACGCCGGTCAGTCTGCCTTCTTCAATGCTGATCCTGGCGACGTCTGGCAGCAAATTGATGTCCAGGGTGGCGTTACTGGACCTGTAGGCAGAGTCAGCCAACCGTTTCTCCAGGACGGGAGCCATTCGCTTCAACAACTCCACCACATCCACGACCTTGACTTGCCAGGTGTATTACCGCTCTGGTTCCGCATGCATCTCCGTCACCAGTTTCAGCAGCTCATGTCGCGGATCCAGAGCAAAACATAGACCCTGGTAGTTTCTCTCCACGGCGATCCTGCGCGCGGAACGAAGCATGGCCTCGTATGCCACGGTCCTGTCATCGAGCCCCAAAGAGGACTCGACGCACATCTCGGCCAGCTCCAGCCATGGCCCCCACATATTCTGGCGCAGGCGAAAGTAGGCTATGACTCTTGCTCTGCTCTCTATCACCCAGGTTTCCTGGCGATCGGGTACTCCGGCTGGCGCCTCTTCCAGGTAACGCCACAGAGCCTCGCTTCTTTCGGCCTGGATCTCAAGCTCTGACTGACGATACAGCAACATCACCGTCGCCAGATCCCGCTCAAGATCCATGGGGCGAACCGTCATCGAGCCAGAGGAATCCTTTTCGTCGGCAGGCAGTTGTGCCAGCTTTAGCCTGGCGCAACTCCCCAGCGGGACAGCAAATTCGTAGCCGAACTGTCGGTGAAAGCCAGGAATACCCTCGATGCAACCCAACAAGCAACCCGCGGCGCCCATTTCGTGGTGAACGCGATGCATCTGTGCGCGAATCAGGCCGCGCTTGCGATAGCCTGGGTCAGTGCCAACCAGGGCTATCTCCCTGACTGACAGACGAATGCCTTCATAGCACCAGGTCTGGGGAAAGCTGCAGAGAGACGACACGACCTTGCCAGTTCGGAGGTCCTCCACAAACAACGCATCAGAAAGGCGTATCGCGGGGTGCCCGTCGGCCAGTTTCCATCGGGCATAGGCTGCAACCTGATCATCCGAGTGAACCTGCGCACCAAGAGCGGCGATCCGCTCCACATCCGCCAACGTGCCAGCGGTGCGCAGGATCAGGCCATCGCCGAGGTTACACAACGTCGCACCGAGCAGCGATTCGCGTCCGTTCTCTATTGCCACCGCCTGCTGGTTTCGCAAATGCCTACGGCACGACGACTTCGAGCGCGCGTTTCTCGGGGGTTGCTGATCCTTCTGACACCACCCAGTAGTAACCACCCTTCGCCGAGCTGGTCACGCCGAAGGGCCTGTTTTCCCGGTCCACTGCCACGATGTTCACGGCGCCGCCGTGCGTGGCCAGCAGGGGCGCGAGGTCATGGATGGCGCTGCGGCAGGCTGCACGGATGCTCTTGCCCATGCGCATATACAGCACCACACTATGAGCAGTGCTGCAACGGATCACCAGCTCACCGTAGCCAGTGCAGGCCGCCGCACCATACCGATTGTCGACATAATTGCCGGCACCAATGACCGGGGAATCACCCAGTCGGCCCGGGTACTTCCATGGCCATCCGCTCGTGCTGACTCCACAGGCTAGGTTTCCGTTGGCATCACGAGCGATGAAATCGACTGTTCCATGCTGGCTGATGCGCTCCACCGCCTGGCGCACCATCGGCAGGAGCTCGCCACGACGACGCAACCCACGGCGGCCTTGCGCTGACAGTGACTCGGGCAGCCCTTGCTGCCACACTCGTCGCGAGCGAGCGGTGAGAAGCATACAGGGAGAGAAACCAGTCTCCGCAGCGAACCGGGCTGCTCCATCGCCTACCAGGAAGGCGTGAGGGGACAGCTCCATCACGCGACGGGCAATAGAGATGGGGTGCTCGAACCCAGCCAATGCACCCACACTGCCCGCCGCCAGCGTGCGCCCATCCATGATGCTGGCATCGAGCTCGACCTCACCTACCACATTCGGCAGCCCGCCAAGTCCGACCGAACTCTCGGCGGGATCCGATTCGATGACACGGATTCCGGCCTC
>MWCV01000056.1 GCA_002070215.1 Chloroflexi bacterium ADurb.Bin180
TCGGCCAGCGTTACTGCCTGCCAGAAGGGCAGCTCGGCAATGTTCGGCGCCATCTCGGCGGCGGTGCGGTACTCCGTCAGCGCCTCTTCGACCTGGTTCTTGCCCAGCAGGTCGTCGCCGCGGTTCATGTGGCCGTAGGCCCGCTCCAGGGTCAGCAGGCGCCGCAGCTCGACCAGCGGCTCCGGGTGATCCTCGACGCGCAGCTCCAGCTCCACGTGTTCCCACGGTTTGTCGCTGCGCACGTTATCGACCACCAGGATCGCCGCGCTCTGCTGACCGCGCAGGTCGCCGCCCTCGGCCTGGGCCGCGTCGAGGGCGGCCAGAAGGCGCTCGGCCAGATCCCCTCGCTCTGTCTGAAAGGCCACGGCCATCGCCGGCCAGACGCGGTTGTTGGCCATAATGTTGGCCTGCACCGAAAAGCCCTGCCCCACCTCGTGGCCCGCCTCGGCCATACACTGCACGCCAGTGTGCGCCGCCACGCGGCCCTGCGCATCGACCATCGCCACCTGGCGCATCGCCCGGCCTTCGTCCGCCGCCAGGAGCGAGGCCAGCACCTCGGGTGCCGGCTGGCCTGCGGCCATCGCGCTCAGGCCCAGCGGGCCGAAGGAAGGGTTGACCATGGCCTGAG
Organism: Chloroflexi bacterium ADurb.Bin180; assembly: GCA_002070215.1. NCBI lineage: Bacteria > Bacillati > Chloroflexota > Chloroflexi bacterium ADurb.Bin180. The sequence goes on from MWCV01000056.1 coordinate 629, forward strand.
TAGCCACGGCACCCACGCCCGGCTCGGCCCAGCACACCAGGCGGCCCACGTTGAACCAGTGGGATTGCACGGCCACGCCCAGGTGGCCCGTGGCCGGGTCGCGCGCGACGATGGAAAAGGTGCGGGCCAGCTCGGATGGACGAAAGGCGGGTGAGAACATGGGATACCTCCGTGCACGTGAGCTGGCTCCATTGTGCCCCGACAGAGGGAGCCTGTCAAGGCAGCGTGCTTTGACAGCCTGGGACGGCGCGGCTATTATCCATCCGACAATCAACTGACCGAAGGAGGAGCCCCATGCCCCACGCTGATACCCTCGCCGCCCTGACCCAGCAGTACCTGCGCGACCTGGTGCGCATCGACACCACCAACCCGCCGGGCAACGAAAAGGCCGCCGCGGACTATATCGCTGGCGTTCTGCGCGCCGCAGGTGTCCCGAGCAAGGTGCTCGAATCGGCGCCGGGCCGGGCCAGCGTGATCGCGCGGCTCAAGGGCGATGGCTCGTTGCGCCCCCTCCTGCTGCTATCGCACCTGGACGTGGTGCCGGCGGACCCGACCGAGTGGGACCAACCGCCTTTTGCCGCCAACGTGGTCGACGGCTATATGTTCGGCCGGGGCACGGTCGATACCAAGAACCTGACCGCGGTCGAGCTGGCGCTGATGGTCACGCTCCAGCGCGAGGGCCTGCCGCTCAAGCGCGACCTCATCCTCGCCGCCACGGCCGATGAAGAGGCGGGCGGCGAGATGGGCATGAACTGGCTGCTGGAGCATCACCCGGGTGAGCTGGAAGCCGAGTACTGCATCAACGAGGGCGGCGGCGACGGAGTGATGTTGGGCGGGCGGCGCTTTTACACCTGCCAGACCGGGGAAAAGGGCGTCTGCTGGATGAAGGTCACGGCCCACGGCACACCGGGACACGCCTCGATGCCCCGCGCCGACAATGCCGTGGTGCGCCTGTGCGCGGCTGTGGCCCGTGCCGGGACGGCCAAACTACCCCTGCGCAAGACCGACACGGTGGAGCGGCTGGTCGAAGCAGCCGCAGCCCTTCTGCCGGCGCCCCTGGCCGAGGCACTGCGCGGGGTGCTCGACCCGGCCAGAGAAGAGGAGGCCCTGCAGTTGATGGACGGCCTGCCCCAGATCCAGGCCCTGCTGCGGGCCACACTGCACGACACCATCTCGCCAACGATGCTGGAGGCCGGCAGCAAGGCCAACGTCATTCCTGGCACGGCTACGGCCACGCTGGACGGGCGCATCGTGCCCGGTCAGACGCCCGACGCCTTCCTGGCCGAGGTGCAAGAGCTGCTGGGACCAGAGGTGAAAGCGGAACTGCTGCAACGGTCCACCGGCTATGAAAGCGAACCGGGCAGCCCGCTGTTTGACCTGATGGCCCAGGTGCTGCGCGAGCACGATCCGGGGAGCGTTCTCGCGCCATTCCTGGTTCCGGGCGCCACGGACGGGCGCATGCTGGCCGCCAGGGGGGTCAAGGTCTATGGGTTCTGTCCCCTGCAGGACGAACCGGGGTGGCCGGCCCTGGAGATGGCTCACGCCAGGAACGAGCGCATCTCTCTGGCCAATTTGCATTTCTCGTCAGCGGTGCTGTACGACGTGGTGCGCCGCTTCTGCTCCTAGCCGGCGACGGCTTCTTTCGCCTTGCGGGCCGCCGAGCTGGCATCCACGGCATAGATGTCGGCACCAATGTCGTCGGCGAATTTCTGCGTCAGCGGAGCGCCGCCGACCATGACCTTGACCTGATCGCGCACACCGGCCTTCTGGAGAGCCTCTACGGCGGCCTTCATGGCCATCATCGTCGTGGTGAGTAGGGCCGACATGGCCACCAGGTCAGGTTGATGCTCCTTGATGGCGGCTACGAACTTGTCCGCCGGCACATCGACGCCCAGGTCCACCACGCGAAAGCCGGTGCCCTCGAGCATCATAATCACCAGGTTCTTGCCAATGTCGTGCAGGTCGCCCTGGACCGTGCCCATCACCACCGTGCCGATGGGCTTGACGCCTGCCGCGACCAGGTGTGGCCGCAGCACCTCAACGCCGAACTTCATTGCGCGCGCCGCGACCAGCATCTCTGGCACAAAGAACTCTTGCCGCTCGAAACGCTGGCCCACGTCGGTCATCGCCGGGATGAGCACGGTGTTCAGCAGCTCGCTGGCCGACAGGCCCTCGGCCACGCCGCGGGCGGTCAGCTCCTTGACCGCCTCGCCATCACCGTTCACCACGCTCTCGTACAGCTCTTCCTGCAGTGTCATCGTTGTTCTCCACAGTGTTTAGTCACGCTAGGGTGCCAGAGGCGATTGTACCAGAGGTCGACAGGCGCGGCAAACGCGTGCGGTTGGGTTGTTGTAGCGGTCGAAGGGCTCTGCGTTGCCGGGTTCCCTAGTGAGTTGTAGGGGCGGTTCGGGAACCGCCCTCACGCTTCGCTCTACAGTGGGACACGGACAGGCACGCCCGCCCGCAGGCCTGTGCTACGAATCAAGTACGGCCTGCTATTGTCGCAGAGCTTGGCGGCGCTGCGCAAAGGCGCCTTGGCGTTCGCCGTCCGGAGAGCCAGAGCCGCACGCTGTCCGGCGGCGTTGCCGACAAGTCGACGGTAGGGCGGTTCGCGAACCGCCCCTACAATTTGCTCTAGAGTGGTATCCGGACAGACTAACCCCGTCGCCCCGCCTTGACTGAGATGCGACTCCCGGGTAGACTGGCGCGACATCTCAACCACCAAGGAGCGCAAGATCATGGACGCAATGGAAGCAATCTTGACCCGTCGCAGCATCCGCCAGTTCACCAATCAGCCGGTACCGGAGCAGTTGGTCAAACACCTCCTCGAAGCGGCGATGTGCGCCCCGTCGGCGCGCAATCAGCAGGTGTGGCGGTTCCTCGTCATTCGCGACAAGGCCAAACTGGCCGAGCTGCAGCAGGTGCACCCCAATGTGCCCGCCAGTGGGGCGGCTCTGGCCGTGCTCGTCTGCGGCGACCTGGCGGCAGAGACGGCGCAGGGATTCTGGGTGCAGGACTGTGCTGCAGCCACACAGAACCTGCTGCTCGCGGCACACGCTTCGGGACTGGGAGCCATCTGGTCCGGCGTCTACCCGCGTGAGGAGCGCGTGGCCAACCTCAAGCGCCTGTTCGGGCTGCCGGAGAACATCGTGCCTCTGTCGGTGCTCGCCATCGGCTACCCGGCCGAGAGCAAGGGGCGCCAGGAGCGCTACGACTCAAAAAAGGTGCACTTTGACCGCTGGTGAGGCGGCGCGCGGCGCCCTGCACCGCCTGGCTCACCTGCTGCGCGACCGCAACGCGCTTCTGGTCACCGCTCTGGCGCTGGGCGTGATTCTGGGGCCCACAGCCGGCCGCCTGAGCTGGCTCAACCTGCCCGGCCTGGCGCTGGCCATGACCGTATCGCTCACCGGCATCGGCACAGCCGACCTCAGGCCGGTGCACAGGGTGCTGCGCGCAGTGGGCCTGGGGTTGCTGCTGACCTACCTGGTCAACGGCGGGGCGCTGCTGGTGCTGGGGCGCCTGCTGACCACCGACCCGCAGCTCTGGATCGGCCTGGTGCTGCTGGCAGCCACGCCGTCTGGCATCGCGGTGATTCCCTTCAGCTATGTTCTGGGCGGCGACGTCTCGCTGGCGCTGATCAGCACGCTGGGGGTCTATCTCACCGCGCTCGTGCTGATGCCGCTTTTGGCGGTGCTGCTCCTGGGCACGGCGGTCATCGAGCCGCTGCGGCTGATCACGGTGCTGGTACAGCTCGTGGTCGTGCCGTTGCTCCTGTCGCGGGTAATCAACGTTTCGCCGCTCAAGGAGCCGGTGAGCCGCTGGCGCGGCACGATCGTCAACTGGTCCTTCGCCCTGGTCATCCTGACCGTGATCGGCCTGAACCGCGACGCCGTGCTGCGTCAGCCGCTGGTGATGCTGACCCTGGCCCTGGTCGGCCTGGTCAGCACCTTTGGCCTCGGCTGGGTGCTGGAAAAGGTGCTCCGGTGGCGCCGGGTGAGCCGCCCGCAGATGGTGAGCGCCATCCTGTTGGGGACCATCAAGAACACCAGTATGACCGCGGCCACGGTGCTGATGCTGCTGGGCGAGAGGGCCTCGCTGGGGCCAGCAGTGGTGAACGTGATGACCGTGATCTACCTGGTCTACCTGGGGGTCCACTGGGCGCAGACGGAAGCCGCCTGAGCCGGACCAGGCCTCAGGCCCTCTGGACCACGACGTGGCCGCTGGCCCCGGCCGCGCCACCAAAGCGGGTTGCGCCCGGGTCGGCAGCGGAACGGGCAGTGCGGTTGGGCCTGTCAGCCAGCCTGACTGGCGCTCGCCGGCTCGGGCGAGTCGGCGGAGACAATGCCCTTGTCCACGAGAAAACGCAGCCCCGCGGCGACCTGCTCGGGCGTGTTGTCGGGATGGAACTCGCAGGTGCGCAGGGCGGCAGCAGGGATGTAGCGCGCCACCAGGTCCCAGTCCATCGTGCCTCTGCCGGCGGCCTGGTGGTCTAGAATGCCGACCAGGTCGTGCAGGTGCGCGCCCACGATTCGGCTGGAGAAGCGGCGCAGCCACTCTTCGTGTTGGGCAAACCCCAGATCCTGCAAGACCTGTGCGTGGCCCACATCGTGCCAGTAGGCCACCGTGTCGCCCAGACCCATCGTCAGCAGCTCCTCCAGCTCGTCGAGCTGGGGAATCGAGTAGTAGTGATAGCGGTTCTCCAGCCCCAGCCGCACGCCCAGCAGCCAGGCATACTCGGCCAGCTCCAGCAGGCTGCGCCGCACCGAGCGCATGTGCTCCGGTGCCCGGGCAGCGCGCTCCTGGATCAGCCGGACGCGGACCGCTTCGTACTCGGGCTGGCCGACCTGCCCCTGCTTAAAAAGACGGCGCTGGGTGTTATCCAGATTCTCCAAACCCTCCACCTCGCCCGGGTGCAGGATAACCGCCTTGACCCCGAGCCGCGCGGCCAGCTCGATAGAGCGCTTGACCGCGTGCACGCCGCGGCGGCGCCGGTCCTCATCGAGAGAAGAGATGAACCACTTGCTGCGTTTGAGCGCGGCGGTGGAGACGTCGGACGGACAGGGCTCGTGAACGCTGGTGATGCAGATGCCGTTGAGGTCGACCGCGTCGAGCAGCGGCGAGTCGACGGCGTGGTTGAGCTCAAAGCGGTCGAAACCGAGGGCGGTGGCGGCTGCGAAAAAGTCGGCTAGGGTTGGAAAGCGGGGAATGCCCCACATGGTCGAGAGAGCAACGTTTGGCAAAGCGTACTCCGAAAAGACAGGGTGATGGCGCAGGCACAGCGGAGCATATCCTACCGCAAAGGCAGAGTTACGGCAAGTGCGGGAGGCGCAAGAGAGTAGAATAAGCGGGCAAGACCTGAGCCCCATGGCGCCTTTGCCCAGTAGCGCAAGGACCTTCGGCCTCTGTGGAGTACCGCAGAGACCTTCGGCAACTACGAACCTCTCATTCGTGGGCCTCGCGCACTTGATCACACTCTCGCAGCAGCCACGGCGCGCGACCTTGGACCGCGCCGCCGCCGCAGGTATAATCCCTCTGTGCGCCAGGGAACCATCACCCGCCGCGCAACGTCTAGCGACTGGTGGCGCTGATCCAGGCAATGCGACGCAATCCAATCCCATCAACCAACCGCCCGGTGTCTTTCCGCGGCCAGTTCTTTGGCGGCATGCTCATTGTGCTGCTGGGAGCGTTCCTGCTCGGCTGCCTCGGCTCCGCCGCCGCGGTGGGCGCCTATGTCTACGTCGCCCGCCAGCTCCCCCCCGCCGAAGAGCTCCTGGTACGCTCCAAGACCTTTGAGTCCACGCGCATCTACGACCGCAACGGCCTGCTCCTGTGGGAGATTATGGACCCCTCCGGCGGGCGACGCACCGTCGTGCCGCTGAACAAGGTGCCGCTGGTGGTGCGCGAGGCCACTATCGCCACGGAAGACCCGACCTTTTACTCCAACCCCGGGGTGAACCCGCTCAGCATCGCCCGCGCCTTCTGGCAGAACTATCGCGAGGGCCAGATCACCTCCGGCGCGTCGACCATCACCCAGCAGGTGGTCAAGAACACCTTTCTCTCGGCCGAGGTCACCTACACGCGCAAAGTCAAAGAGGCCGTGCTGGCCACCGAAGTCTCGCGCCGCTACTCCAAAGACGAGATTCTCGAGATCTACCTCAACCAGACCTATTACGGCAATATGGCCTATGGCATCGGCACGGCGGCCGAGGTCTATTTTCAGAAGGACGTAGCTCAACTGACCCTGGCCGAGGGGACAATGATCGTGGGCATGGCCCAGGGCCCGGCCCTCTACGATCCTTACACCAATCTGGCCCGGGCCAAGATCCGCCAGGGCATTGTGCTCGACCTGATGGTGCGGCGCGGCTACCTCAGCCGCAGTGAGGCCGACGCGGCCAAGGCCGAGACGCTCAGTTTCAGCCCTCCGGCCATTACCATGAAGGCGCCGCACTTTAGCGTCTATGTGCGCGAACAGCTCGAGGCGCAGTACGGCCGAGAGCTGCTCTATCGCAGCGGCATGAGGGTCACCACCACGCTCGACCTGCCTCTGCAGGAAAAGGCCGAGGCCATCGTCAAGGCCAGGCTGGAGCTCTTGAAAGAGGGCGACGCCACCAACGCGGCGGTGCTGGTGATGGACCCGTCCAGCGGCCAGATCCTGGCTATGGTCGGCAGCGCCGATTTCTACGATGAGAGCATCGATGGGCAGGTCAACGTGACCATGCGCCCGCGCCAGCCTGGCTCGTCGATCAAGCCGGTCACCTACCTGGCGGCGTTCGAGCGCGGCTGGACCGCCGCGACGATGATTATGGATATCACCACCGAGTTCCCCGACGGTGCCAACCCGCCCTATGTGCCCAAGAACCACGACAATCAGGAGCACGGACCGGTGCTGGTGCGCGGAGCGCTGGCCCGCTCCTTGAACATCCCGGCGGTCAAGGCGCTGCAATACGTGACGCTGCCGGCCTTTTTGGAGATGGCGCACCGCCTGGGCATCACCACCCTTACCCGGCCGGACTATGGCCTGGCGTTGACTCTCGGCGGCGGCGACGTGACGCTGATGGAGATGACCACAGTCTATGCCGAGCTGGCCAACGGCGGGCGCCGCGTGACCCCTCAGCCCATTCTGCGCATCGTAGACAGCGCTAATCGCGTGCTGTTCGAAGCGCCGAAACAGGCCGGCGCGCAGCTCATCGACGAGCGCTATGCGTACATCATCTCCAGCATCCTCTCGGACAACAGCGCCCGCGCGCCGACGTTCGGCGTGCAGAACTCGCTCGTTCTGTCGAGGCCCGCAGCGGCCAAGACCGGCACGACGGACGACTATCGCGACGCCTGGACCATCGGCTACACGCCCCCGTCGGTGGACAAGAGCTCGCCCGGCGTGGTGACCGGCGTGTGGGTAGGCAACAGCGACGGCCGCAAGATGAAAGCCGTGTTCGGCTCACGCGGCGCCGCGCCCATCTGGCACGACGTGATGGAAGCGGCGCTCAAGGACAAGCCGGTGGTCGAGTTCCAGCAGCCGCCGCACATGACTACCGTTGAGATCTGCCCGGTATCGGGCAAGCTGCGCACGGACAAGTGCCCCGCGGGGCACAAAGAGGTCTTTGTCAGCGGCACCGAGCCGACCGCGCCCTGCGATGTGCACGTCGACGTGGCCATCTGCTCGGTGAGCGGAGGGCGGGCCACGCAGTACTGTCCAACCAACGTCCTGCGCTACCAGTACTTTGAGGTCTACCCGCCCGAGTACCGCACCTGGGCCGAGCAGCACGGCATCCCGCAGCCGCCGCTCGAGGAGTGCGGCATCCACACGCGCGCACCGCTGGTTGAGCTGTCGCTGCCGCGCGACGGGGACTATGTGCTGGATGTGGTCGACGTGCGGGGCAGCGCGCGCCTGGACGATTTCGACCACTATGAGGTGCAGTACGGCATTGGCGACAGCCCCATCGGCTGGGGAGTGATCAACTGGCAGCCGGTGGCGGTGGAGAACGGCCTGCTGCACCAGTGGGACACGAGGACGCTGCTCAACGGGATGTACTCGCTGCGCGTGGTGGTGTTCGACCGCCACGGCAACTCGGCGATGTCGCCGGCCATCCGCGTGATCGTGGACAACCCCGAGCCCACGGCAACGCCCACGCCCACCCGGACCACCACCGCCACACCCACGCCCACGTGGACTCTGACGCCCACCCCGACCCGCACCCTGTGGGTCACGGTGACGCCCGAACCGACCGTTACGGCCACGCGCACGCCCTGGCCCACCCTGACCCCGTGGCCGAGCCCGACGCGCACCGCCGTCCCGACGCTGCCGGCGGCCACACCCAGCCCGGAACCCACGGTGACGCCGGTGCCCACGAACACCGAGGTCCCGCCCGAGCCCACGCCGACCGCCACGCTGGAGCCGCCCGCGCCAGAGCCCGGCCCCACGGTCCGCACCTAGCGGCCCATCTCCTCCATCACCCGGCTGAGCGATTTGAACCGCTCGACCCACAGGGCCACCAGGCCAACGCGAAAGACGTAACGCTGGCCGGCCGCCCTGGCATCTCCACCCGAGGAGACCTCGGACAGGATCTCACGGTCGGTCAGCGACCGCAGGGCCGCGGCCACGGCGCTGTGCTCCAGGTCGAGTCCCCGTTCGGACAGCAGGGTCATCACGTCGCCGGGCGTGGCTCCGGCCACCGGCCAGCGGGCCTGTCCCAGCCGCGCCAAAAGCTGGGTCAGTGCCAGCAGCACGGCCCGCTCGTCGCCGGTAGAGCTCTCCCACAGAAACGCGAAATGGGCGCTGCCCAGGGTGAGGATCTCCTCCAGCACCCCCTCCACATCGGCCACGGTGGTGTAGGAGCGTCCCGAGCGGTTGTGGGCATTGACCAACGCATAGCACAATAGCTGCAAGAAGTAGGGGTGCCCGGCGGTGACCTGCCAGATGCGTTCCAGCGCCAGGTCGTCCAAGACCATGCCGTAAGGCCGCACCGGCTCTGTGGCCAGCCTGGTAGCCGCTTCTTCGTCCAGGTAGCCGATGCGGTGGTAGAGGGCGATGTTGAACAGCACCGACCAGTAGTCGCGGCTCATCTCCTCCAGGCGGTGCGTGCCCACAAAGGCAAAGGCCAGCTTGTGCGTGTGCTGCATCAGGTGGCGCAGGTAGGGGAAGAGGGTCGGCTCCAGGCGGCCTGAGCGAACGCGGGTCTCCAGCTCTTCGAACTCGTCGAGAACCCACAGCAGGGTGCGCTCACCCAGGGCCGCCTGCACCTCGCGCAGGAACTGGTGCTCAAAGGCGCGCGCCGGCTGCTCGCGCAGGGCTGCCGAGTCGGGCAAGGTCACCTGGATGCCGCGCTCGGCCAGGGCGTCGCCGATGGCGGCCGCCACGTCGGCCAGCCAGTTGGCCAGGCCCGGGGTGAGCCCGAGCGACTGGCAGTCCAGGTACACCGGGATGAGCGTGTGGTCCAGCCGCAGCGGGAGCTGCAGGAGCAGCGAGGTCTTGCCGGTGCGGCGCTGGCCGATGAGGATGAGGATGTTGCGCTGCAGCAAGCCGCGGGCGTTCTCGGCCACAAAGTCATAGACGTCGTCGCGCCCGTAAAAGACGGGGCTGGCCGGTCCCAGAGGGCGCCCCGGCACATAGGGGTTGGGAATGGTCTGGAAGGCGCTCGGCTCGAGCACCTCGACCCGGTCGGCAAAGAGCTGGGACTGCTCACGGCGGTCCTGGTCGCCATAGCGCAGGATGAACTCGACGCGGAACCCTTCCAGCCCCGCCGGGGACGCGGGGTGGGCGCGTAGCAGCCGACCCGCCGGTTTGAGGCGCAGCTCGACCTGGCGCGTCTGGCCCGGTGCCACGTCGCCCAGGGCCAGGGGCGGGTCGAGCACGGCATAGTCAGCGGTATCCGCGGAGAGCTCCACGCTGGCGCGCTGGGCGGGGTAGCGCCCGCGGTTCTGCACCTCCAGCAGCAGCACCGCCTCGATGCCGGCCACGATGCGTCTGGTGCGCAGGTGGCAGCGGAGCTGGGCGCGGCCCTGCCACTCTTCGCGCTGCAGGCCTACCACCTTCTGCCAGCCGGTCACGATGCGCTCGAGCAGCGGCCCCTCCGGGCCGCTGGCAGCCGGTGTGATGGCCTCCAGCGCCTGCGCCGCCTGACCCAGGTTGTCCAGCTTGTCGTCAGCCGCATCGGCGCGCTCACTCGCCGCCAGCAGGTCAATGATGCGCTGCAGGCCCAGCAGGGCCGCCCGCTGCTCCGGCAGCACCACCTCCGGGCCACCCAAAGGGGATTCGGCACCGCGCAGGAAGCGCGCCAGCGCCGGGCGCTGCATGAGGATGCGGCCCAGGGTGTTGGCCTCGAGCAGCGCGGCCAGCATCTCGTAGAAGGAGATCATTTCGGTCAGGTGCGGGTCCTGAGGCGAGCGGTTGCGGGCCAGGTCGGTCAGGGCAGTGGAGATGACCTCCAGCCCGGCATCGGGGCGGCTGGAGAGCAGCAGGTAGCCCTCGGCCAGGCTGGCCACGGTCCTGTCGCCGGCCTCTCTGGCGCGGCGCGAGAGGCGGATCAGTTGCTCGCTCGACGCGGGGCTGGCCATAGAGCGCAGGGTAGCGGGCAGAGTGGCCGGATTGCTGGCCAGCTCGGCATAGAGGCGGCGAACGTTGCGCAGCGGCGAAACGTGCCAGGCCCGGTAGGCATAGAGCGCCAGGGCCACCAGCCCGAGAGCCCAGCCGTAGACGTACCACGGAAAGCCAGGCACGCGCGGCCCCGAGATGGCGCCCAGAGTGCCGCTGTTGAGGCCATCGCTGTAGGAGATAGAGTACGATGCCAGGCGGCCGGAGGCCAGCAGCGGGAAAGGCTCGACGAACCAGTAGGGAGTGCTGTTGGAGACGGCATAGCGCGTGCCCGCCAGGTGCCAGCCGCCGCTGAAGGGCTCGCGGACGCGCAGGTTCACCTCGACGCGGTCGTTCTCCGGGTCGAGCACGCTGACCGAATAGACATAGCCAGCTTCGGTGCGCACCACGGCGGGGTTCGACACCAGCGGCGGGCGATTGGGGCCATGGCGATAGGCCTGGAGCTCGCCGCCGACGGTGCCGGCCAGAAGGTCGGCGCGGCCATCGCCGTCGATATCGCTCACCAGGAGCGTCGTGGCTGCCGAGCCCAGGTTGTGCCGCGCCAGCAGCAGACCATAGTCGGCCAGCAGGTAGAGCACGCCATCGGCCGACAGGGCGGCGATCTCGTCGCGGCCATCGCCATCGACATCGCCGGCGGCCACGGCCAGCAGGCTCGTGCGCAGCGTGTACTGCCAGCGGTAGCTGCCCCCAGCGGTGAGGCCGAGCAGCGTGCCGGCGGAGGAGGCGCAGACCAGGCTGTGCGTGCCGGCACCTTCGAACTGGCCCCACAGGAGGCCGCCCGCCGAGGGCTGCCCGCCAGAGGCCAGAGGCCCGAGCGGCTCCCGGGGCAGGCTAAAGCGCCACAGCTCGGCGCCAGCCGCGTCAAGGGCCACGAGGTCGCCAGCGAGGGTGGCGGCGAGCAGCTCCCGGCGGCCATCGCCCAGGTCAGCCGCGGCCAGCGCGCGTACAGGCCCCGTGCCTACATCGTGCTCCCACAACACCTGGCCGGTCGGCGAGAGCAGGCGCACGCGTCCGTCCTCTGAGCCAGCGAGCAGCCCGCTGCGGCCGTCGCGCTCGACGTCCACCGGCATCACCAGCGGCGCCGCTCCGGCGATGTCCGTGGACCACAGGGGCTGGCCCGCCCCGCTGAGGGCCTGAACCCAGCCGCCAGCGGTCACGACCAGCACCTCGGCCGGCGGCGCACCGTCGAGCTCCACCACGCTCACCGAGCGCACGCGCTGCGAAAAGGGGCAGCTCCACATCGCGCGGCCGTCCTGGCGCAGGGCCGTCACGCCCGAATGGATGGCGCCGTCCGACGCGGCGGGAGCGTTGTAGGCCAGCAGCAGCTCGTTGCTGCCATCGCCATCGAGGTCGCCCGAGGCGAGCGACTGGGCCGGACCCGGAGCGCTGTAGCGCCAGGCGAGGGAGCCGTCCTGCTCCAGCACGTAGAGGCTGCCGTCCTCCGCGCTGAGCGCAATGCGTGTGCCCCCTCCGCTGTCCTCATCGCTGTGCAGCCCCGCGACCGCAGCGCGGGCGCGAAAACGCCAGGCCAGCCTGGTCTGGGCGGCACCGCGGGCCCGGGCCAGCAGGTCAACCGAGTCGGCGCTGGCCACGACGAGCTCGGACCAGCCGTCGCGGTTGAGGTCAGCCAGGCAGACCCCGGCGCCTTGCGGCCCGGCACCGTCGTCGGCGGCGCGCGGCAGAAGGTAGGACTCGACGCGCGTGCCGCGCATGTCCAGCAGTTCGACCGTGGCCCGGTGCAGGGCGGCCTGCCAGGTGAGCACCGCCAGCAGCCGCCCGGCGCTGCCTTCGACCTCGCCATAGGCTGCGCCCACTGCTGGCAGCGGCTGCGCCGACTGCCACAGCACCGAGCCGTCCTCCTCCAGGGTGAGAATGGTGTTCTCGGCCACGGCGGTGATCTCATCGCGGCCGTCGTCGTCCACATCGGCGCCGAGCACAGCCACGATGGGCGAGCCCAGGCTGCGCTGCCAGCGCACCGCGCCTTCGCCAAAGAGCACCAGCAGGTCACCAGCGGCGGTTCCGGCAACGATGAGGCGACGGCCCCAGCCGTCCACGTCCACCGTGGTGATGCTCACCACCGCGCTGGGTTCGCGGCGGCGGTGGATCTCGGCGCCGTCGTGGTCGAGAATCAGTATGTGTCCGCCAGGCGGGAGCACCTTGTAGCCGGGGAAGTCAAAGCCCAGCGCCACCTCGGTTCGGCCGTCCGCGTCGAGGTCGCCGGCAGCGAGGCCGGTCACCCGGCCGCCAAAGCCCTGGCTGGCCGGGGTATAGTGCCAGACCAGCTTGCCGTCGCGGCTGAGCCGGTAGACGTGCTCGTACTCGGTGGCGGCCAACAGGCCGGGCGAGAGCTCCTGGGCCGACTGGCCGGCGGCCAGTGCCTGCACGGGGTAGGCGGTGCGGTAGAACCAGCGCGTCTGCCCCGTCGAGTCGAGCGCGGTCACGCCGCGCCGTGAGCCGAGCAGAACCTCCAGCCGGCCATCGCCGTCCAGGTCCGCCAGCAGCGCGGCGGTCACGACCTGGTCCAGCTCGATCTGCCAGGCGGTCGAGCCATCGGCCTCCAGGAGGGTAATCTCGCCGTCGCTGCCGGCGACGAGGATCTCGCCCTGCTCGTCGCCATCCACGTCGCCGGCGCACACACGGGCAGCGGGCGCTGGCAGAGCGTGGCTCCAGTAGGGTTCGGCGGAGAGGGGCTCTTCGGCGCTGAGGGTGGCCACTGGCGCCAGGGCCAGCAGGACCACCGCGCTGAGGCGGGCGGCCAGGGTCAGCAAAGGTCGGTTCGGGCGGCGGCATTCCGGCTTGACCATAGGCTTCACAGACACATATGCCCTGGCCGGGCAATCGGTTCAGTCGGCTGGCGCAGGGATCAGGGCTCGCATTCGGTCCGCGGTCGCAGGGCGTAGCCGATGCCGCGCTGGTTGACGATGCAGGCGCCGTAAGGCCCCAGCGCACGCCGCAGGTGCTTGATGGCTGCCTTGATGCGCTCCGGGTCGTCGACGTACTGGTCGTGCCAGATGCTTTCTTCGAGCTCGCGGTTGGTAGCCACGCGCCCGCCGCGGCGGGCCAGAAAGGCCAGCAGGTCGAACTGGGTGCGCGTGAGGGCGAACTCGATGCCTTCGGCCGTGGCCAGGCGGCGGTTGAGATCGATGACAAAGGGACCTCCGGCCTGCAGTAGCCCCCGCACCTCCTGGCAGCGCACAAAGCGGCGCAGCGTCGCGGAGAGATAGGCCCAGCCGGCGGGGGTCGGCAGGATCAGGCACTGCTCCTCGAGCTGGCGCAGCGTTTCACGCGCCCCGGGGTCGCGCTGGTCGATGTGCAGGTTGGCCAGGGTATAGCGCTCGTCGTCGCTGAGGTTGTGCCAGGCGTACTGCAGGTGCGGACCCGCCTCCTGGGCAAAGCGCTCGGCCAGTCTGGCTGTGGCCGACTCGTCCCAAACCGACAGCGTGCGGGCCATCTCCAGCGCGTGGTAGGCGGCGAGCTGGGCAAAGAACGGATGAGGCCCGGCCAGCGCCGCGACGGCCCCGAGCGCCGCCTCGGGCAGAGCGGCGGCGCCGCGCTCGAGCAGCGCGGTGGTCATCGCGCGGCTCTGCTCGGCCGTGAACAGTCCCAGCGGAACGGTGGCAAAGATGTTGAAAAAGGGCGAGCTGAGGACACTGCGGTCGGCAAAGGCCAGCGAGATCAGCGGCCGCTGACTGGCCACCACGAAGGACAGGGTGTAGCGCGTGGCCAGACCGCGCAGACCGGAAAAGAAGGACGGGTCGAGCGCCGGGTTGCCGGCCAGGGCCTCGAACTCGTCGATGAGCAGGGCCAGCCGGCAGCCTCGCGCGCAGAGAGTCTTGAGGGTCTGGTCGAGGCCGTGATAGTCGGGCGTTGCTGCTGGCGGCCGTTCGGCGGCAGGCAGCGCCTCGGCCAGCGTCTCTAGAAAAGCGGCGTACACCTCGGACACAGTGGCCGCGGCGAGCCCCTCAGCGCTGAGCAGAGCCAGGATGTGGCCCGGCGCAGTCAGCCCGAAGGAGGAGCGCACTGGCTCCGACAGGAGGTGGTAGAGGAAGGAGGTCTTGCCGATGCGGCGCGGGCCAACGATGGAGACGCTCTGCGAGACCAGCAGGAGATGGGCCACCTGCTCCGTTTCGGCCTCGCGCCCGAAAAAGTAGTCCGGATCGCGAACGGGACCTCGATGGTAGAAAGGATTCTGCGCCATGCCCAACTGCCTCCCGGCTAGACGAGATTATACCCTGCGGTGAACGAAATGCAACCATCGCCGGGAGAGTGTGGAATAACTGCCCAGGGAGCGCGAACGACAGGTTCGTAGTTGCCGTAGGTCTCTGAGCTACTGCGAAGAGGCGCTTTAGCGCTCCCCTTCCGGACGG
>MWCV01000057.1 GCA_002070215.1 Chloroflexi bacterium ADurb.Bin180
GCGCATCAGGAAATGGTCGCGCGGTATCACACGGTCGTACACCATCTTTCCGAAAAACGAGTCCTTGCCCAATCGTTTGAATCGCTCTTGACCCATCGTCTGCCTCCCCATCCATGTCTGACGCGCCGTGGCACCATACCCAGTGTACCGGATTCACCGCCTGCACACAAAACGCCAGGTCGTTTTTCAACACTCTCCTAAATTGGGTCTTGCTCCCTATCCGGTCATTATCTTATAATGGGGCTTGATGAGACTGCCAAAAGCGCTCTTGCTTTTCTTTATCTTAAGCTTTTTTTGTTATGCATCGTTAACTTTAGCCGCCTATTATGAGCCCTGTGATTGTGATGGTTCCTATTCCTGCTATTCCGGTAATATTTGCCGTTCGTGTCCAGAGGATAAATGGAAGAAAGTTTGTCAACCCTGGGGTTGTCGAGTGGGTTACGATAAGCCTTGTGATTATTATGGAGTCTGTACGGTAATCACTCCAAGAGTAACCTGCGGCTTTGCCGAGTGTAAATCAGGCAACAAGTGCGTTCTTGACCTTACGAATTGCGCTCAACACACTCAATACGAAAATAGGTCTCGCCGTTCGCTGCGTCCGGTGATTCGAGGAGGGCGGATAGCGCCTGGCTGGCCGGCTGCACTGGCAACGACTGTAGACCACAACAAAGAAGGGGGGTGGACGCGAGTCCACCCCCCTTGGTATCTGGCGAACTAGCGCGTGCGGTAGGTGATCTCGAGCTTGGGCCTCAGGCCCTGAGTGGCGTGTTGAGCGCTGGCGAAGTAGTAGCCGCTGTTGGCGGCCGGATAGCCCTGCTGGAGCACAATGCCATAGTTGGGTACCGTTCGATCAACCCAGCTCTGGGTGAGGTTGGTCAGGTCCCAGTTGTGCCACTTATTGAGCCCGGAGGTGGTGATGGTGCTCAGCGGCTGGGCTTCGCGGTCGGTGCTCGTGTTTTCGCAGCCCACTGTGCCCCACGGATTCCCCGCACCGGCCACGTTCCAGGTCGCTTCGCAGAAACTCACCGGCCGCAGCAAACGGAACGCGTCAATGGGAATCTCGGCTCCGCCCCAGGCAATGGAGTACAGGCTCAGCGTGGAGCGCAGAATGGCCGCGTTGGCCGGGAGCGCCGAGAGGTCAAAGCGCAGCAGAGCAACATAACGCCGCCGCTCGCCGATCTTGAGCATCTCCAGGGTGCAAAAGTTGGTGTCCGGCTGATAGATGTAGATCTGCGTGTCGTCGCCGCGGATGTAGCCGTTGCTGCCCACCTGCAGGATCACTGTCGCCTGCGTGCCGGCCGCCGGGCTCGTCGGCGTCGGCAGCACCGGGGTGGGCCCTGGCTGGGTCGGGGTTGGCGTGGACGTCCTGGCTGGCACGGCGCCGACCACTTCGTAGCTGACGGTCAGCCGCGGTCGCCAGTCGGCGTTGGGGTGCTCGGCGCTGGCAAAGTAAATGATGTCCGGCGAGGAAGCGCCCGCACCGCGTATCCACACGCCGTTGTTGGCCAGGTTGCCCGAGACCCAGTCCTGGACCAGGTAGGTAAGGTTCACATAGGTCCACTGGTACAGTCCACCGGTGAGCACCGTGGCCTCGGGGGCAGAGCTGCGGTCCGTGGCACCATTGCAGCCGGGAGATTCCCAGTTCTGTCCGCTGATGGATTGGTTCCAGGTAGCGCTGGCCGGGTCGGCAGTACGCAGCACGCGAAAGACCTCGACATTCGTGGCCACGCCACCCCAGCCCGCGGTAAAGAGCTGCAGGGTTGCGCCAGTAATGGTCGCATTGCTCGGAATGCTCGAGAGATCATAGCTCAGCAGAGTAGCGTACGAGCGCCTGGTGCCGACCCGCAGCGTCGTTGAAGACGAATAGTTGGTAGTGGGAGCGTAGATGTACGTGTCCGTGTCGCGCTGGCCGGCGTAGCCCTCCAGGCCCTGGCGCAGGACAACCGTCCCCTTTACCACGCCCAGCGTGGGCGAGGGAGTCGCCGTGGCGTTCGACGTCGGGGTGCTGGTGGGAATCAACGCCGGATCGAGCGTCGGGGTGACTGTCGGTGTCTCGGTCGGGATGCTGGTCCTGGTGGGCGTGCGGGTGATCGTTGGCGTGCTGGTTGGCCCGCTGGGCAGGCGATAGGTGATGACCAGTTTAGGACGGTAGCCCACCGTGCCGTGATCGGCACTGGCAAAGTACAGGCTTTCCAGAGATGGCGGGTATCCGCCCTGCAGCACGATGCCGTTGTTGTGCTGGGTTCCGGCGCGCCACGAAATCACGGCGGACGTGACGTCATAGCTGTGCCACTGGAACAGGCCCAGTGTGGTCATACTGCCCAGGGCGGACCCAACCCGGTCCGTTGCTCCGGTGCAGCCGGCTCCGCTCCAGGAAACGCCGGCGCGGGCCTCATTCCAGTTGGCCTGGCAGACGTTGACACCGGGCCCCACCTGATAGGCATCCATGGTGAACGATGCGCCGCTCCAGCCCACCGCAAAGACTTGCAGCACGGCTCTGGTGACAATGGCGTAATCGGGGATGCTCGAAACGTCGAACTTGACCAGCGACGCGTAACGCTGCCTCTCTCCAACCTTGAGCTGTGCGTGGCTGCAATAGTTCGATGTGGGCGCGTAGAGATAAAAGAAGGTATCTTCGCAGCCAGAGTAGTCATCGACGCCCTGCTGCAGGGTGAGCACGACCTCCGAGCGCGTGGCAGTCGGGCTCGGCGTGAGCGTTGGTCCTGGCGTCATGGTGCGAGTGGGCGTGCTGGTGGGCACGGGAGGTGCTGCAGAGGTGCTCGACCTGGTCGGTGTCGGGCTGCTCACTGAGGTATTGGTCGCCTGCGCGATGGGCGTGTTGGTGGCGGTGACCGCCGGGGTGGCCGTGCCGCCCCTGGCGCGCAGCTCTACCGCGTCCAGCTTGGTGCCGGCCTCACGGGTCCTGATGACCAGGGTATAGTTGTAGCCCGTCTTGAGACGGTACAACTGAACCACCGTTGCCCAGTCTGGGGTTGTGTAGACGAGGGGTCGCCAGGTCCAGGAGTCACTCTGGGGGATGGTCCAAAGGATGTCGGCGGCCCCCGCGAAGGAGAAGTAGAACGTATCAGAACCATAGCCCTCGGGCTTGACCCTGGCCCAGACTTCATAGTCCGCGTCGTGATCCGGTGAGAGAGTAAAGGTGACGCAGCCAGTCGAGCCGTACAGGGGCGGTGTGTAGACGAACAGCCCGCCCGAGGCAGCCGGGTCGCTGGCGATCACCATAGGTGCTTGCAGCAGGCCGTCCTCTGCTTCAACGAACATGCCTGGCAGCGGAGTTGGCTGTCCGGGCAGTGTGGCCGTGCGCGTCGGGACCAGGGTCCTGGCCGGCGTCTCGGTTAAGGTGGCGGTGGGCACAACAACAGAGGTCCGGGAGGGGGTCGGTGAGACCCAACCCAGCGGCGTTTCGGTGGGGGTTGGAGTGAAGAAGGGCGTAGGCATCGAGCCGCCCAGCCGCAATTCCATCATGTCGAGCTGAGCACCAGCCTCGCGCGTTCTGACCTGCACTGTGTGTGGTCCATAGCCGAGGCTGTAAGCCATCACCGTATAACCCTCACTGGAGCGGTTCGACACTGCGCTCCAGGCCCAGTTGCCAACCGGGATGTCCCACAGAGCGGGGGTCCCGCCATCGAGGGTGACCCAGAAGGAGTCATGGTAGATGCTGTCGCCCATGGCGCGGCCCCAGAGCTGGTACACGCCGGCCACCGGCACCCAGAAGGTGAGCACGAGCTGCCCACCCACTCCGGGGTCGAACGGGGTATAAACGTACATCCCGCTCGACGCGGAGGGGTCGTAGCCGATGGTCATGGGCGGTTCGAGCAGGCCCGATTCTGCCTCGCGCAGCAAACCCGATGCTCCCACCGCCGTGGCCGTCCTGGTCGGGGTGTACGTCTGGGTCGGCGTTCGGGTGATGGTAGGCGTGGGCGATTCGCGTGGGGTCTCGCTTGGCGTCACCACTGCGGTCGGAGGGGGCACAAAGGGCGTCGGCTCGCCCTCGAGCCGGCGCAGCTCTACCGCGTCAATGCGGGACAGGGCCTCGCGGCTCTTGATGCGCACGCTGTGGTTGCCTTCGGTCAGATAGTAGGATTGGATGACCAGGTTGTTCTGAGCATCGCGGTCCGTGACCGGTTTCCACTTCCATTCTTGATACGGAATATCCCACCAATCCTCGTGGTCGCTGCCGTCGACGCTCACCCAGAAGGAATCAGAGCTGTAACTCGGCCCGTAGGCCCGGCCCCAGATCTCATAGTAGCCGGCGTTCACTACCCAGAAATCCAGAGTGACCCAGCCAACGTGGTTGCCGTAGGCCGACGGAGTGTAAAGGTACTGGCCATTCGATGCTTCGGCGTCATAGCCAATGGTCATGGGCAGCTCGATCTCGCCGTCCTCGGCCTCCATATAGAGCCGTGACTCCCTGGTGGGCATGCCGAACGGGGTCGGGGTGAAGGTGGGTGTGGCCGTGCGGGTGAAGGTTGGCCCGGGCGTGTCGGTCATCGTCGGAATCGGCGTCCGCGTGGGCGTGGCTGACTGCGTGCGCGTGGGAATGGGCGTGCCGTCGGCTGCCTGCACCACCACGCTGCCCACGCTGTAGCGTCCCTGTCCATCGGCCAGCTCCGAGTTGACCAGCTTCCAGTAGCGGTTTGGGTTCGAGGTGGGCAGGTCGGGCCGGACCAGCGAGACCCGCACGTCATAGTCGCCGGTGGGCACCGAGCTGCCAACGTACACTGGCTGCTGGATGAAGACCGGCTGCGCCGAGAACCAGGCCGTGGTCGGCACGTAGGGGGTGAATTGATACTCGAAAACCACGGCGCCAGTTCTGGCGTTCACGAACGAGAGGACGATGTTGTAGGACGTGGGCACGTCTTTGACGCCTACCCGTTTGCCGTACATCAGCGGGGTGGTGCCGCGGTTGACCCACTCCGTGGTAAAGGTGTACTCCTGGCCGGGGCGCACGGTAGCCGGGCCGGAGAGACCGCGGAACACGACCTGAGATCCCAGGTAGCGGGACGCCAGGTCACGCGCCCGGTCCCATCTGGGGCCGACAGCCTGAAAGAAGACGTCCTGGAGGCACACGTAGCTGCTGTGTTGACGCAACGCCTCTTCGATGTAAAAGTCGGGCCGGTTGATAAGGTCCGTGGGGCCGTCCGGTTCGTAGCCAACGCGCGTCTGGTTGTCCCACAGAGGGTAGACATCGCCCTGATCGCCGGTTCCCCCTAGACCGTTGCTCTTGAGCCAGACACGTAGACCATACTTTTCGACGGCATACCTGATCGCCGGCTGTTTGGCCGCACCGCGGCCGTAGAGCCCGGCGCCTACCTGCAGCACCACGGGCTTCTTTTGAAAGCCGTGGGTGACGGTACCATCCGGCCAGGTGTACGAGTCCTCGAGGTAAATGTCGACGATATCGCTGACCGCTTTGACAAAGACGGCGTCAGTGTAGCCAGCCTGCTCCCAGACGCTGGCGTAGAGGTGCGGGTCGCAGATGGTCATCTCGCCGTAGCAGCCGCCGGCCATCAGGATCACGGCGTCGACGGCCGGGTCGTCGTCGTAGCGGGCGGCCAGAGCGTGAATCACGCGGCGCAGCAACATCTGATAGGTGGGGTTCCACGGCACCGGGCAGCCGCCGCGCCCGCCCAGAACAGGCACCCCCGCGTCCCTGGCCCACTGTGGGGTCATACCTTCTGTGGTAAGAACCTGAATCCAGATCTTTTTGCCCCTGGTCCGTGCCTTGTTGACCTCGGCATCGAGCCGGGCAAAGTTAAAGACCCCTGGCTGCGGCTCGATGGCGGTCCAGGAGACGTTGCCCCAGCCGCTATCATAAGCCCACGAAATGAGCGGGTTTGATAGAATAGAGGGGTCAACCCAGTGGCACTGGCCGAGTCCCTGCCCCGAGTTGTGGACCACAGCAGAAGGCAGAGATGAATCCAGCACAAAAGGAGGTAATGTCAGTTCCCGGCCACCGGGGTCGGCCAGAGCGCTCGATGGCAGGAGCAGGCAGGCAGCGCACAGTAGAAGCAGCGCGGCCAGGCGGCCTGGGTAGCTCGCCGCCACCGGTCCCCGGGGCTTGAGTTGGCTTCTGCAGTGCATCACCCGCTCCTCTGGCGCGATAGTAACAACATAGTAACAGAGAAGACGCTAACTGGTATCAGCATATACACAAATGCCACAAAAAGCAAATCGGTGCGCTGGCCTTGTTGACCAGAGGTGAGGGCAAGGGTACAATAGCCGCCACCGTGACTGTTGCAGCTACTGTGTAAGACGTAAGAGCCGCCAGTTGGTGACGCTCGAAGCATAGTTGAATGGAACGACTCAACAGGTACCTAAGCCGCGCCGGTGTGGCTTCGCGCCGCCAGGCGGATGAGCTCATTGCTGCCGGGCGGGTCAAAGTGAACGGCTCGCCGGTGACGCTGCCCGGCACCAGGGTGGACGAGGCCACCGCCCGCGTCGAGCTGGACGACAGGCTGGTATCGCCGGTGTCGGGCTGCCTCTATGTGCTGCTGCACAAGCCGCGCGGTTATGTCTCTACAGTCCGTGATGCGCACGCCGCCCGGTCGGCCCTGGACCTGGTGAAGGTGAGGCAGCGCCTGTACCCGGTAGGGCGGCTGGACAAGGACAGTGAGGGTCTGCTGCTGCTGACAAACGACGGCGACCTGACGCAGAGGCTGACCCATCCCCGCTATGAGCACGAGAAGGAGTACCGCGTGCTGGTCGCGGGCACGCCGGGTGAGGCCAGCCTGGAGCGCCTGAGACAGGGGATCGAGCTGGAAGAGGGGCCAACGGCTCCGGCCAGGGTCGACGTGGAGAGCAGCGCCGAGGGGCTTACCTGGCTGCGCTTTGTTATCCATGAAGGGCGCAAGAGACAACTGCGCCGTATGTGCGAGGCCATCGGCCATCCGGTGCAGCGCCTGATCCGGGTACGCCTGGGCTCCCTGACTCTCGGGGACCTGGCTGTGGGTAAGTGGCGTTTTCTGACCGAGGCCGAGAAGGCGGCACTGCTCTCTCTGGCCGGCGTGGGTTCTTCTACTCATCAAGAACGAGGTAACGTTGCCAATTCCTGAGATCATCGCCATAGACGGCCCGGCCGCGGCGGGCAAGAGCACCGTGGGAGAGCGTGTCGCCGCCGAGCTGGGCTACCTCTACTTTGACACGGGCATTATGTACCGCGCTATCACCTGGGCGGCTCTGCAGCAGGGGCTGGACATCGCCGATGAGCCGGCCATCACCGCGCTGGCGCAGCGGGCGCACATCGACGTCCTTCAGCCCACGGTCAGCGATGGCCGGCAGTACACGGTTCACGTTGACGGCCAGGATGTCACCTGGGACCTCAGGCAGCCAGCAGTCGAAGCTCACGTCTCAGCCGTGTCGGCCTATCCGGAAGTGCGCGCCGCGCTCAGTGCGCAGCAGCGACGCATCGGTTTGCGTGGGCACGTGGTGATGGTCGGGCGCGACATCGGCACGGTGGTGCTGCCAGAGGCGCCGCTCAAGGTCTACCTCGACGCGACAGTAGAGGCGCGAGCGCGCCGCCGCTACCGCGAGAACAGGGCGCGCGGCGAAAGGGTGCGCTATGCCGCTATCCTCAGCGCCATGCGTGAGCGCGACCGTATCGACAGCCAGCGCAAGGCCGCTCCGCTGAGGGCAGCCGACGACGCTGTGGTGATCGACACGACGAAACTTGTCGTGGAGCAAGTGGTAGAGCAAGTACTGCACCTGATTCGCGAGTGGAGTGAATGACTCTGTCGGGGCAAGCGTCGCCAATCGCGCCTGACGGCGGTCGGCTGCGGCCCTGAGGGGGTGCTCTTGTTTCGGAATGTGGCCAACCTGCTGCTGCGGTTGATCTGGCGCATCGTCTACCGCGTTGAACTTGCCGGCACGGAGAACGTTCCCCGGCAGGGCGGGTTCATCGCCATGATGAACCACATCTACTTTATCGATCCGGTGCTCGTGGCCTCGCTCGCCCCGCGGTTCATCGTCATCATGTCCAAGATCGAGAACTACCGCAGCCCCCTGGCCGGCCTGTTCGTGCGCGCCTACGGCACCTTTGCCGTGCACCGCGGCGAGCTGGATATGGGCGCCATTCGCACCTCGCTGCAGGTGCTGGAACAGGGGCACGGCCTGCTGATGGCACCGGAAGGCACACGCAGCCGGTCGCACACGCTGCAGGAGGGCAAAGATGGCCTGGCCTGGCTGGCCACACGCTCCGGCGTGCCGGTGGTGCCGGTGGCGCTGAGCGGCCACGAAAAGCTGTGGACTAACGCCAGGCGGCTGCGCCGTACCCCCTTCCGCATCACCTTTGGGCAGCCGTTTGTGCTGCGCCTCAATCCCGACCAGCCGTCTCGCCCGCAGCTCAGGCTGATGACCCGCGAGCTGATGTATCGCCTGGCGGGTATGCTCCCGCCAGAGTATCGCGGCGCATACAGCGACGTGAGCCAGGCCACGGACTCGACGCTGCTGCCCGTGCCTCCCGAAGGACAAGCAGGATGAAGCGCTCCTCCGGCGGCCAGATCCAGAGCGTCGCCCCGGGCAGCCTGTGGGAGCGCGCCGGCCTGCGCTCTGGTGACATCGTGCTGGCGGTCAATGGCCACCCGCTGCGCGACGTGATTGATTTCCAGTTCTACTCCGCGGATTATGAGCTGAGTCTGGTTGTGCGCCGCAGTGATGGCCCGGAGCGGGAGCTGAGGATGGAGCGCCAGTTCAGCGATGCGCTGGGCATCGAGTTCACCGCCCCGACCTTTGACGGCCTGCGCCTGTGCCGCAACCGCTGCGAGTTCTGCTTTGTCCAGCAGATGCCCAAGGGCCTGCGCCAGACGCTCTACCTGCGCGATGACGACCTGCGCTACTCCTTTCTCTATGGCAACTTTGTCACCCTGACCAACTGGACCGAGGACGACTGGCAGCGCGTGGCCGAACAGCGCCTGAGCCCGCTCTACGTCTCGGTGCACGCCACGGACTGCGCCCTGCGGGCCCGCCTGCTGGGCCTGACCGAGGTGCCGGACGTTCTGGAGCAGGTCGAGCGGCTGGGTGATATGGGCATCGAAGTGCACGCGCAGCTCGTGGTCGTTCCGGGGCTGAACGACGGTGCGGTGCTAGAGCGCTCGGTGGAGGACCTGGCAAAGCTGTATCCCACCGTTCAGTCGGTGGGCGTCGTGCCGGTGGGCATCACGCGCTATCAGTGCCGCGACATCCGCACGATGACCGCACCAGAAGCGCAAACGATTCTGGCCTGGGCAGAGCCGGTGCGGCGCCGATTCCTGCGCAGGCTGGGGTCGCGGCTGGTCTACCCCTCAGACGAAATCTATCTGCTGGCCGGCTCGCCCGTTCCGGGCGCGGCGACCTATGGAGGCTACCCCCAGTTGAACAACGGCATCGGCCTTACGCGGCTGCTACGAGATGACTGGAGCAGGCTGCGCCGCCGCCTGCCGGCGGCATTGGCCGGGCTGGGCAGCGCCACGCTGGTCTGTGGCAAGCTGATCGGCCCGACGCTGGAGGAGCTGGCGTCTCAACTCGCCAGCGCGTCGGGAGTGGACCTGAGGGTGCTGGCCGTCGAGAATGCCTTCTTTGGGCCGACAGTGACCGTCTCCGGCCTGCTCACCTGGGCCGATGTGCACGCGGCGCTGGCCGGTCAGGATGTGGGCCGGCTCCTGGTATTGCCAGGCGCGATGTTCGACGCAGCGAAGGAGAGGACGCTGGACGACGCGACCCTGGAGGAGATTCGTTCTTCGGTCGGGGTGCCGGTGCTCACCGCCGATTGCCTGAGCGAGCTCGCTGCGGCCTGGCTGCGCCTCGGGCAAGAACAGGAACAGGCGCCCCGGTAACCCGGAGCGCCTGCCAGGGAGAGCGGAGAGGGTGGGATTTGAACCCACGGGACATTGCTGCCCACGCGATTTCGAGTCGCGCGCACTAGACCGGACTATGCGACCTCTCCACAGAATTGCCAGGCCATTATAATGGGCCGGGCCCCAAATGCAAAGGATTCACGGAGGATCAAGTTGGTCAACTCGCAGCGTTTGCTGGACACCTTCCTAGAGCTGGTGCGCATCGACAGCCCGTCGGGCGAGGAAGAGGCTATCGCCAACCATCTGGCTGAGAAGCTGAGCCGTCTCGGGCTCGCCGTCGAGCCGGACGCCATTCACAACCTCGTGGCGCGGCTGCCCGGCCGTGGCCAGCCGGTGATGCTGGCGGCCCATATGGATACGGTTATGCCCGGTCGGGGCATTCGACCCGTGGTTCAGGACGGGATCATCCGCAGTGACGGCTCGACCATCCTCGGCGCCGACGACAAAGCGGGCATCGCCATCATTCTGGAGACGCTGGCCGTGCTCGCCGAATCTGGCCAGCCTCACCCGCCGCTGGAGGTGGTGATTACCGTCCAGGAAGAGGTTGGGCTCAACGGTGCCAGGTCGCTGGACCGTTCGCGCCTGGAATCGCAGCTGGGCATCTCCCTCGATGCGGGCGGGCCCCCGGGGCAGATTGTCGTCTCGGCGCCGACGCACGACCTGGTCACCGCCGTAGTCCTGGGCCGCGCAGCTCACGCCGGAGCGAACCCGGAGGCGGGCATAAATGCCATCAAGGTGGCCGCAGAGGCTATCCACAACATGCCGCTGGGGCGCATCGATGCCGAGACTACGGCCAACATCGGTATCATTCAGGGTGGTCTGGCGCGCAACATCGTTCCCGACCGCGTAGAGTTGACCGGAGAGGCACGCAGCCGGAACGTGGCCCGGCTGGATGCGCAGACCGCCGTGATGCGGCGCGCCCTGGAGGACGCGGCCAGGGCCTTCGAAACAACCGTAGAGATCGACATTGCCCGCTCCTATCTGGGCTATGAGCTCGGGCCGGATGAGCCGATGGTCCACGCTCTGAGCGAGGCCTGCCGGGCTGAGGGCGTGGAGCCGCAACTCGTGCCGACCGGCGGCGGAAGTGACGCCAACATCTTTAACGCGGATGGCCGACAGGTGGTGAACCTGAGCATGGGCGCCTCGGGTGAACACACCACGCATGAGCAAGTGGCCGTGAATGACATGGTAATGTGCGCCCGCATCGTTCTTCGCTGCCTGCGTTCTCTGGCCGGCTGATCACGAACAGGGAGGTGCTGATGGAAGCGCTGCTGCGGTGGGGAATACAGGGCAACCAGGCAGTTCAGGCCTGGGGCAGCCCGCTCTTGGACTCGTTCTTTCGGGCCGTCACCATGCTGGGCGACGAAAAGTTCTACTTGCTGCTGGTGCCCTTTCTGTACTGGGTGATCGACAAGCGGCTGGCGCTGCGGGCCGGCCTGCTCTACCTGCTCTCGGCCTATGTCAACGCGGTGCTCAAGGGGATCTTTGCCGTGCCTCGGCCTTCAGCGGACCTGGTGCGGGTGCTCGACCACGCGACTGGCTATTCGTTCCCCAGCGGTCACGCCCAGTCTACCACCACTGCCTGGGGTTATCTGGCTGCCAGCCGGCGCAAGCGCTGGCTGTGGGTGACTGCGGCCGCCGTCATCGGGCTGGTCTGTCTTTCGCGCGTCTACCTCGGGGTGCACTACCCCCAGGACGTGATTGTCGGGACGCTCGTTGGCGCGCTCCTGGTACTGCTCTGGATCAGTCTGGAGAAACGCTTTGCCGGGCGCATACACCTGTCGTTGCCTGCTCAGCTCGCCCTGGCCGTAGCCGTGCCGCTGGTGTTGCTGCTCTTGCACGCCGAGACGGATACTTGCTCGGCGATGGGCACGCTGCTGGGTCTGTCGCTGGGTGTGATCCTGGAGCGGCGCTACGTATGCTTTGGCAATGGAGGCACCACGGCCACGCGTCTGCTGCGCTTTGCGGTGGGGATTGCGGTGGTGCTGGCCCTCTATGCCGGGCTCAAGCTCGTCCTGCCCGCCGACCTGGGCTTTCGTGTGCTGCGCTACGGGCTGATCGGCCTGTGGGCGTCCTTCGGGGCACCCTGGGTCTTTGTTCGCACGGGGCTGGCGCCCCGCGAACAGCCAACGCGGTAACGCACCAGTCACGCAAAAAAAGGACCGCACGACGCCTCGTGCGGTCCCTTTGTGTGTGGGGTGATCAGGCCGCGGGCGGTGACCCTGGCTCCAGTTCGCGGTAGCCCAGCGTCCAGAAGGCCGAGCGGAAGGCCTGGTAGACGCCGCTGATCAGGGAAAGCACCAACAGGCCCGGGACAAAGATGATCAATCCAACCAGCACGGCCGGAACAGGAGATTCGAGACCCCGATAGACCAGCGCACCGACGCCGCCAGCCGCACCAACGAGAAGCAGGTACCCCGGGAGCATAACCGCTCCCGCCAGCAGGTCGAGCAGCAGCAGGATCAGCCAGAGGCCGCCAATCCGCCCGAGGTTGGCCCGGAGTGTCTTCCATCCCCCAGCAATGGCCCGGGCTGCACCCTCGCCGGCCAGCACGCAGCGCCGGTAGGCGAGCTCTACGACCAGGCTGAGGACCAGCCCGCCGACCACCAGCAGCACGATGACGGCCAGCTCCAGCAGCACGGCCAGGATGATCCCCAGCACGGCCAGGGCCTCGCCGCGGCCAGCCGAGCCAGAGCTGACCAACAGGAGAAGCAGGGGCGAAGCGCCCAGCAACAGCAGCAGGGTGGCCACGATGGCCGCCGGGATGCCGGTCAGCAGGTCGATCCCGATCATCGACACGAGGTGCGACAGGCCAATTCTCCAGCCGTTCTGCATGGTGGTGGGCTGGCCCTCCTCGATGTCCTGGACCATGCCGATCAACGCCCCACGGCTGAGGGCGGTGAGCACTATCGCCAGCAGCGCCAGAAGCAGCGCCGCCAGGCCAACCAGCAGCACCAGCCCGAGCGCCCATTCCGGTCGGTACAGGTCGCTGCGGTCCAGGCTCCAGTTGGCGCCGCGGCCATAGCCTCCACCGGCGCCGCCGAACAGCGCCAGCAGAAAGCCAAAGAACCACAGTGCCCGGTAGTACCAGGCAATATGGGCGGCCCGCTTGAGCATCGTGCTGTATTGCATTCTTGCCTCCTCTGGCCAGCAGCAAAACAAGAAATCACATCGCGCGTTGGCCACTGCTATGTTAGCCCACTGGCGCCCATCGTGCAAGTGCTTGAGAGTGTGGAAAAAGAGGGAATTGGAGGAAGTGCTCTCCCTCTGAGGGGAGAATTCGGCCGCTTGTGGAACGGTGATGGCCCGTACGAGCTCACTGCAAAGGCTGCCAAAGGGCCAGGTACGGCCTGTTTCTTGCCAGCAGGTCGCTCTTAGCGTGCCTCCTCGCTCACCAGGCGTACCTCTCCCTCGGCTTAGGCCAGAGCTCTGGCCCGGCCTCTGAAGGGTACCCCCGTCAGCAG
>MWCV01000058.1 GCA_002070215.1 Chloroflexi bacterium ADurb.Bin180
CTGCTGACGGGGGTACCCTTCAGAGGCCGGGCCAGAGCTCTGGCCTAAGCCGAGGGAGAGGTACGCCTGGTGAGCGAGGAGGCACGCTAAGAGCGACCTGCTGGCAAGAAACAGGCCGTACCTGGCCCTTTGGCAGCCTTTGCAGTGAGCTCGTACGGGCCATCACCGTTCCACAAGCGGCCGAATTCTCCCCTCAGAGGGAGAGCACTTCCTCCAATTCCCTCTTTTTCCACACTCTCCATTTGATGAGAGTGTGGAATATGTGGGCGACGTGCAACAGCAGATGGGAGATCGCCAAGTACGAACGCGGAAAGGTTCGTAGTACAGGCTTCAGCCTGTCCGGATGGGGAGCGCTGAAGCGCAACTACGAACCTAATCCCGCTCGAACAGCATGCCCTGACTGTGTTCGTGCTCCTCAGGCGGTTTTTCCACACTCTCCATTTGATGAGACGCGCCAGAGACAGTATCATAGGTCAACTGAACCAGTGTCCCGGAGGAGACGGTATGGAGCCCAGCGTGCTCGAGGAGTACCTGAGGTGGGTCGTTGATTGTGCAGTCCCGCTGGTCGAAGCCTGCGGCCTCGTGGTGATCCTTGTCGGTGTGGCGGGTGCCGTGCTGCAGCAGGTGCGCAGCCGCTTCCATCTCGACACAGCCCGTTTGACCAGTCTGCGCTCCGGACTGATCCAGAGTCTGGTGTTGGGACTCGAGTTCCAGTTGGCCGCCGACGTCCTCAAGACCGCGACCGCCCACACATTGAGCCAGGTGGCGGTACTGGCCGCCCTGATTGGCCTGCGCATTGTCCTCGGGCTCGTCCTGGAGCGCGAACTCCACTCTGTCTGCGGGCCCTCTGGCCCGCACGATTGAGTACTCGCCTGTTCCAACGCGCAATGCCAAACCAGGGAGTACCCTGAGGGGACTCCCTGGTTCTTTCTTGTCCTAATTGCGGCAGCCTCCTCGCTGCCTTCTACATTGTGAGCAGCAGCATCTAGGCCTTTTTGCCGCCAGTGAACTTGGCCACCAGGTCCATCAGACCACGGACGGCCATAGTCGAGCCAAAGGCCATCGTGCCCAGCTTGCCGCCGGTGCCGCCGATGAAGGGATTGGCAAACATATACACCAATCCAACCGACACCCCAACAACAGCCATCGGGATCCAACTGGGCATACGCTTGGTGTTCGACATACCAGCGAAGGAGGCGCAGATGGCCACCGCCGCCATCATCGCGCCGGCGTCCTTATGCAGTGCGGGCAGCAGTAGACCACCCAGCAATCCCACCACCGCCGAGGCCATAACCGGTCCCTGTTTGCGCGTGTTGTTCAGCCAGTACGTCGCTACCGTCGCAACAACAGCGGTGACGACCAGCAGCAGGCCCACATCCCATTTGGGCACGGCGGGATGTACAAACTCGGTGGAGATACAAAGCCAGGTAATGACACAGCCGCTCGCGGCGATCGTTCCGAGCTTGCCCCCAAATCCACCAAAGACGGCCAGCGTGAGCACGTACACGATTCCGGCTACAACGCCGGCCATGACCAACTGCGGGTAGCCAGGCAAGAGTTTGATTCCGGCCATGCCTACGAAGGAGCCACTGTAGGCAGCCGCAGCATAATCTGGCACCAAGACTGCCGCCACCAGCCCGACCACTGCTGAGCCAACTACCAAGCCCAGCTTGAGGTCGATGTTCATCCAGTGCGAGAGCACCGCGCCGGCCACAACTGCTAGGAAGGTAAAGATGTTTTTGTTGCTAAAGAGAGCCTCGGCCTTGGCTGTCGAAAGAGCCTTGCTTTCATTGAACAGTGTAAAGAGGATACCAATGACGCCCAGAGCAAGCACCACACCAAACACGGGCTGCAGCATGAAGGCATTGTACGCTGCATAGCCATAGACCAGCAGAGCCATCACTGCAAGGATCAGAAAACCAACGACCGGAATAGACTTGCTCATACCCTGCCCCTTTCTTGTGAATCTTGAATGCTGCGCGCAACTTTGGGGAGCGAGGTTGAACCTCGCTCCCCATCCCACACACTATGCTTTTTCCAGTCTGACTGCAGCAACCTTGTACTCGGGGATCTTGGCCACCGGATCGAGTGCGGCGACGGTCAACAGGTTGGCTGCCGACTCGGCAAAGTGGAACGTCATGAAAACTACGCCAGGATCGACACGATCCACCACCTCGGCCTTGGCTACGACCTCGCCTCGCCGGGAAGTCACCTTCACCATATCGCCATCCGCCATGCCTAGTTTGGCGGCATCGTCCGGGTGAATCTCAACCTTGCCCTCGGGATAGATGGCATTCAAACCCGCGGAACGTCGGGTCATTGTGCCACCGTGGAAGTGGAACAGCACCCGCCCGGTAGTCAGCACATATGGATAGTGCTCGTCCGGCTGCTCTGCTGGCGGCAGCCACTCCACAGCGTGGAACTTGCCTAGGCCGCGCGTGAACTTGCCGACATGCAGAATCGGTGTGCCCGGGTGTTCGGTATTCGGGCACGGCCACTGGATGCCCACGTCCTCAATCCGATCCCAGGTGATGCCCGCATAGCTCGGCGTGAGCGCGTTGATCTCGGCCAGGATCGCCGCAGGATTCGGATAGTCCCAGCCAGCGAACTTGCCCTTGGAGCGGTCTGTGCCCAGGCGAGCCTCGACTCGCTTGAACAGGTCGCACAGGATCACCCAGTCCGGCCTCGACTCGCCGATGGGCTCGATGGCTTTGCGCACCCGCTGCACACGGCGCTCGCTGTTGGTATTGGTGCCATCCTTCTCGGCAAAAGAAGTGCCGGGAAGGACCACGTCGGCGAGTTCTGCCGTCTCGCTCAGGAAGATATCCTGGACCACGAGGAACTCGAGGTTCTCCAGCGCCTCACGGACGTGATTCAAGTCCGGGTCGCTCATCATGGGGTTCTCACCCATGATGAACAGCGCCTTGAGCTTGCCAGCGTGGGCGGCGTTCATCATCTCTACAATCGTCAGGCCGGGCGTCAGCGAAGCTGCGTTGCCCCAGGCCTCGACGAACTTGGTGTGCGCGGCCTCGTCAGCAACGCGCTGGTAAGCGGTGTAAAAGTTCGGCAGGCAGCCCATATCGCACGCGCCCTGCACGTTGCTCTGCCCACGCAGCGGATTAACCCCTCCGCCAGGGACGCCCATATTACCCAGCAGCATCTGCAGGTTGGCCGTGGACAGAACGTTCTGGTGGCCGGTGGTGTGCTGCGTGATGCCCATGGCGTAGATGAGGGCTCCTGGTCGGTTTGCCGCCAGCAGGCGCGCTGCCTCGCGTACTTGCTCCGGGGGCACACCGGTGATCTTTTCGGCATACTCGGGCGTGTACTTGGCGACGCAGGCCTTGAGCTCTTCGAAACCCTCCGTGCGGCTGGCGACATACTCCTTGTCGTAGAGGTCCTCGGCGATCAGCACGTTCATCAAGCTGTTGAGCAGAGCAATGTCGGAGCCTGGCTTGTGGCGCAGGTGCATGACCGCAAAGTCGGTGATCTTGATCTTGCGGGGGTCGGCGACGATGATCTTTGCGCCCCGCTTTGCTGCCTGGCGCAGGCGCATGCCGATCACCGGGTGCTGTTCGGTCGTGTTGGATCCGATAATCAGGTAGGACTTGGGGTTGGTTACCAGGTCCTCGATAGCATTCGTCATAGCTCCGGAACCAAAGGCGGCGGCCAGACCGGTCACCGTGGAGCTATGTCAGAGGCGAGCACAGTGGTCGACGTTGTTCGTCTCCAGCACCGCCCTGGCAAACTTTTGGAGGATGTAGTTTTCCTCGTTAGTGCACTTGGCCGATGACAGGACGCCAATCGCGTCGCCACCATGCTTCTGTTTCGTCTCCACCAGTTTGGACGCCACCAGGTCCAGCGCTTCATCCCACGTCGCCGGCACCAACTTGCCATCCTTGCGAATGAGCGGTTGAGTCAGGCGGTCCGGATGATTCACAAAGTCCAGTCCAAAGCGACCCTTCACACAGGTAGAGCCATAGTTCGGCGGCACGCCCCAGTGCGAAGTGGCCTTGACAAGTCTGTTGTCGCGAGTGTAGAGCTCGAGCTGGCAGCCCACGCCGCAGTACGGACAGGTGGTGCGCGTCTTGCTCAACTGCCACGGCCGCCCCTGCCCCAGGGCCTGCTTTGGCAGAAGAGCACCGGTCGGACAGATCTCAACGCACATGCCGCAGAACTCGCAGGGGCTGTCTTCCATGTTGCCGTCAAAGGCCGTCCCTGGCTTGCTGCGGAACCCTCGCCAGACCATGCCGATCGCTTCAACGCCGTTGATCTCCTGGCACGCCCGCACGCAGCGGCGACAGAGGATGCATTTGTTATAGTCGCGCTGGTAGAAGGGATTCGGGTCGTCCACTGCATAGGCGTGCTGCTCCCCCGGGAACCGCGTCTGCTTGACGCCATATTCGTACATCAGGTCCTGCAACTCGCAGGAACCAGTCGAATCGCAGGTCATACAGTCCAGCGGGTGGTCAGAGAGCAGCAACTCGAGCACAAAGCGCCGCGCCTCGACCACTGTCGGAGAGTGCGTCTGCACTTCGGCACCTTCAGTGATGGGAAAGGTGCACGCCGGCTGCAGAGTCCTCTGCCCCTTGATCTCCACCAGACACATCCGGCAGGCCCCAATGGAGCCCAGCGCCGGATGATCGCACAACGTCGGAATCTTGATGTTCGCCAGTTTGGCCGCCTGAAGGACGGTGCTGCCCGCAGGCGCACTGACCTTGCGGCCGTCGATGACTAGATTGATCATTACCATCCTTGCCTGCCTCCTTTTTTCAGTGCACGATGACTTGGCCTAACCAATCAACCACGCGGTCTTGCCACCACATTCAACCGGCGTGGGCGCACCAACGCCCTTCCTGCGCGCCCACGCCGACCCCACTTCAGCCCGCAGCAGCTTCGGCCGCTTCTCTGGCTTCCTTGGCCAGCTGTTGCTCGCGCTCCAGGTCGCAGCGCAGGCAGCGGTGGGCCTCAGCACAAGCCGTCTTTTCGGCAAAGCCGAGCTCCACTTCCTTGAAATTGCGGCCACGCTTCTCTGGCGTCTGAACCGGCATCTGAGGACGCGTGGCCTGAGCATAGTCCTCCGGGTTCCAGGCCGCTTCATGTGTCTGGTAGGACAGCCAGGCTTCCTTGGACACCGGGTTGCCACCCTGCAGGTAGGCATCCACCGCCATGGCCGCCTCATTGCCCTGAGCCACTGCTTCAACCACGGTCGCCGGGCCGAGTACCGCATCGCCCGCCGCAAACACTCCAGCCTGCGAGGTCTCGAGCTTACGGCCAACCTTGAACGTGCCGTCGCGGTTGGCTTCGGGACTGTCGCCGTTCATGCAGGAGCGATCCGGAGACTGGCCGATGGCCGGGATCACGACATCTACATCCATCACATAGCCCGAGCCCTCTACCGGAACCGGGCGCCGGCGGCCGCTCTTGTCGAACTCGCCCAGCTCCTGCGGCTGCAGTTCCAGACCGGTCACCTTGCTGTCGCCAACCACCCGTATCGGGTTGGTGAGGAAGTGGAACTGGATTCCTTCCTCCTCGGCCTCGTGCACCTCGAGCTCCTGCGCTGGCATCTCAGCCTTGGTGCGGCGGTACACCACATGCACCTCTTTCGCACCCAGCCGCAGTGACGTTCTCGCCGCATCGATGGCCGAGTTGCCACCGCCAACAATGGCCACGCGCTTGCCCTTGACCGAAGCTGGCTTGCCCAGGGCAACGTCCTTCAGGAACACTGTGGCGTGGATCACTCCCGGGAGGTCCTCGCCCGGCACGCCCAACCTGCGGCTGCTATGAGCACCAATGGCGAGCACCACTGCATCAAAGCCCATCTTCCCTCTGAGCTCCGGAAGAGTAAAGTCCTTGCCCAGAGCCGTGTTCAGCACGATCTCGACTCCGGCCCGCTTGATGTTCTCGATCTCGGCATTCAGCACGTCGCGCGGCAAGCGGTACTCGGGAATGCCCAGGGCCATCCATCCACCAGCCACTGGAGCTGCCTCGTACACAGTTACCTTGTAGCCCCACTGAGCCAGCCTCAGGGCCGCGGTCAGTCCAGCCGGCCCGCCGCCCACAACGGCCACCTTCTTGTTCTTTACCTCTTCAACACGCTCGGGCGTCCAAGGATTCTTGATCTCCTGATCTGCCATAAAGCGCTTGAGCTGACGGATGGCCACCGGCTCGTCGATCTCGCCGCGACGGCACCGGCTCTCGCAGAACGCGGGGCAGACTCGCCCGCAGACCAGCGCGAACGGGTTGCGCTGACGATGCACGGCCAGGCCTTCGGCGTACTTGCCCTGGCTGATCAGAGTTACATAGCTGGGCACGTCCACACCGGCCGGACAAGCATTGGTGCAGGGAGCCCGCACCAGAGCTTTGCACGCTCCGGCCGGACAGCGTTTGTCAATGATGTGCGCTTCGAACTCGTCGTAAAAGTAACGCAAAGCTGCCTTGATCGGTCCAGGAGTCAGTTGGCCCAGAGCACAAAGCGAGTTGTTCTCCATACCCGCAGCCAGCTCCTTGATGGCCGCCAGATCATCCATCGTGCCCTGGCCCTTAGTGATCTTGGTCAGGACCTCAAGCAGCCGCCGTCCGCCCAGGCGGCAGGGAACGCACTTGCCGCACGATTCAGCAGTGGCGAACTCGAGGAAGTACTTGGCGAATTCCACCATACAGGTGTCTTCGTCCACCACGATCATGCCACCAGAACCCATAACCGCGCCAATGTCCTTCAGCGAGTCAAAGTCAACTGGCGTGTTCAACGACTCGGTCCCCAAGCAGCCCCCGAGAGGCCCGCCAGTCTGCACGGCCTTGAACTTTTTGCCCTTGGGAACACCACCACCGATGTCAAAGATGATCTCACCGAGAGTGATGCCCATCGGCACTTCGACCAGGCCGGTGTTGTTGACCTTGCCGGTGAGAGCAAAGATCGCCGTGCCCGGGCTTTTCTTGGTGCCAATGCTGCTGAACCACTCGGCGCCGTGGAGAAGAATCTGAGGCGTGTTGGCATAGCTCTTGACGTTATTGATATTGCTCGGCTGTCCCCACAGGCCTGACACAGCCGGGAAGGGTGGGCGTGGGCGGGGCTCACCGCGTCGGCCTTCGATAGAGGCCATCAACGCCGTCTCCTCGCCGCAGACGAATGCCCCGGCCCCTTCTTTCAGGTGCAGGTAAAAGCTGTGACCGCTGCCGAGGATATTGTCGCCCAGCAAGCCGTACTCGTGGCACTGCTGGATGGCCAGTGTCGCGCGCTTGATGGCCAGCGGGTACTCGGCACGGCAGTAAATGTAGCCTTCGTGAGCTCCCATCGCGTAACTGGCGATGGTCATGCCCTCGATCACGCTGTGAGGGTCGCCCTCAAGGATGCTGCGATCCATGAACGCGCCGGGGTCACCTTCGTCTGCGTTGCAGATGACGTACTTGGTGTCGCCTTTGGCCTTGCGGCAGAACTCCCACTTGAGTCCGGTGAGAAAACCGGCGCCGCCGCGGCCCCGCAGACCAGAGCGCTTGACCTCTTCGATGACCTGATCGGGGGTCATCTCGGACAGGGCCCGGCTCAGGCCAGCATAGCCGTCCCGGGCGATGTATTCGTCGATGCTCTCTGGATCGATCAACCCGCAATTGCGCAAAGTGATGCGGACTTGCTTGCCATAGAACGGCACATCGTGGTAGAACGGTACCGCCTGGTGCGACATCGGCTCTTTGTAGGCCAGGCGGGGCACCACGCGGCCCTTCAGCAACGTCTCTTCCACCAACTGCGGCACATCCGCTGCCTGAACCTGGCAGTAGAAAATGCCATCGGGGTAGATGATCATGACCGGACCTTGAGCGCAAAAGCCACGGCATCCGGTGTGGACTACCCGCACTTCGTCTTGCAGTCCTCGTTTCTTCAGCTCCTCGCCCAGCGCGTCGACCACGTCAGTCGATTTGGACGCCGAGCAGCCGGTGCCACCACAAACCAGCACGTTGGCACGGAATAGAGCTTCTGCCATTCGTGTCCTCCTAACCAGTGTTGTTTGAGTCTACTTCTCGGTGGCCAGCCGGCCAATAGCCCACTCTTCGACGACGTTACCCTTGATCAAGTGCTCTTCGATAATGCGCGGAACCATATCTGGCTTGACATTGCCGTAGGTGATGCGCGGCTTGCCGGCCTGCTCTATGTCAACCAGCGGCTCCTTGATGCACATCCCGATGCAGCCCACCGTCGAGACATGAGCCTCAATCTCGCGTTTTTTCAGCTCTTCCAGAATGGCATGCATCGTCTCACGGGCCCCGGCGGCGATGCCGCAAGTGCCCATACCCACGATGATTCTGGTGCCAGTCTCAAGACGTACCTTGAGCTCTTTCTCGGCGTTCTCGCGGACCTTCTTTAGATCCTCCAGGGTCTTTAGCTTTGGCATAATGACTATCTCCTCTCCTTTGCAGGTCGATTTCTCCGGCACTCCTGCGAACCGTTCAGCTCAACTCGCAGGATCACGGCGTTTCTGGCCGCCTGAGGCTGGCCAGTCCCTCCGCCAGTGTCTTCTCCAGCCACTCCCTGACGTCCGGATGCGTCAGTGGAACCTCGCCGAGCTCCGCCCTGACATCCGCTGTGTCCAGCTCAAACTCTCTGTCGCCCACGACATGTCGATAGTGGACGTCTACAGGCCGCGCCGAGAGCAGGATGGCCATGATGCTACCGGCAATGTCGCCCAGCGGGGCTCGGTCGATGTGGCTGTGCTGAAAGGTCGCGGTGATGGTCGTCCCAACTCCCAGCTCCGAATCAACGCGCAGGTCGCCATTGCAGCGCTGCGCTGCAGCAACAAACAGCGGCAGTCCGAGGCCAACGTGACGCGTCTTTCTGGTAGTGGTAAACGGGTTCAGCACTTGCTTGACGAAATCCTGGCTCATGCCTTTTCCATTGTCCCGAATCACGATTCTGAGTACATCCGCGCAGAGGTCTTCCTCGATCAACAGACTGATACGAGTTGCTCCCGCCTCGACCGAGTTCTCCAACGCGTCCAGAACGTGCAGGGAGAGCTCACGCACTTATTTCATGGCCCTCGTGATCTCGAGCATTCCTTCGGGCAGCAGCTTGCCCACAACCTCGTTGTTGACCGCGGCCACCGGCGCCAGCCCGCACGAACCAAGGCAATAAACGATTTCGTACGTGACCCGATAGTCAGGCGTGGTCTCGCCCGCTTTGATGCCCAGTTCGTTCTCGACCGCAGTAATGATCTTGGCGGCGCCCCGGACGTGACAGGCCGTGCCATCGCACTGGCGCACAATGTTGCGCCCGCGGCGGGTCAGATAGAACTGGGCGTAGAATGTCGCTACGCCATAGACCTGGCTCAACGAAACGTGCATTCGTTCGGAAATCCTGGTCAGCACCGGGGCCGGCAGATAGCCGTACAGCTCCTGCGCCCGCTGCAGAACCGGGATCAGCGCCCCCCTCTGAGCCGAGAACTCGCTGAAGATGGGTTCCAACGCATTGAGGTCAAAGGTCTCTTCACTCACGTCTCAGCATCCTCCTCCGATATGTACTCTCCTGCAACAGCAGGGTTTGCCCCTATCCGCGCAGCACCTTCACCCGCCGCCCGTTTTCACCCCGGAAGGCCATGCCGAGCTCGGCAATGGTCGGTTCCTCAACCGTAATCACGGTCCGGTCGGACATCTGGTCCAACTGGTGGGCGTCGCCCGAGGCTATGAGAGCATAGCCTTCCAGCGAGGGATTGGCGGCCCTCAGTTGCTCGAGATTCGCCTGCCGTGAGAGCTCCAGCGCGGCCAGCCTCGCGCCTGGCGGAACGAACCCCAGGTTGGCCAGCAGACTGTAAGCCGGTCGGTCGATATGGGAAGCAACGCAGAGTCCAGCTCTGGCTTCAACCGCTGCCGCCACTTCCTCGACGCTCAACGAGACAGACGTCAACAACAGGCGCTCATTGTACCGCACAAACTCACCACTAGCATCAACAACGAACTGCGGGCCAAAGACCTCGTCGTTGTTCTTGAGCGGCGGCAGATGAGCGTACACCTCTTCCTGCCACAACAACGCCTGTTCGACCGTGTCGAACAGGCACAACAGATGCACCTCTTCCTTGGTCTGCACTTCCATTCCCGGCAACACGGCCAACTCGCGGCCTCGTGCTGCTTCCATCACCGCGGCAACGTTCTCTGCCGAGTTGTGATCGGTGATAGCGATGATCCCCAGGGCGAGCTCTTTGGCCCGCTGAACAATCAGCGGGGGAATCATCTCCACTTCGGCGCAAGGTGAGAGCACCGTGTGCACATGCAGGTCCGCCAGGAATGGCTTCACCGCCTTGCCCTCACGTTCCCCGATGCTATGCCGGCTACTCTCCCGTCATCTTGTCCCACGACTCGCCCGTGTCGTCAACGCCTCTGATGCCCAGCTGCCCGAGGCGCGTAACAACCGTAAAGGTGGTGGCCGCCGTGGTCAGGAGCGGGATCCCTTCCTCATTCGCTTTCTGAATCGTCGCCTCGTCCGGGGTCATCCCCTCGGTCACGATAATCCCCGCCAGTTGCAGCAGTGCCGCAACCGCGACGATGTTCAGGTGCGATTGCAGGGTCACCCAGACGTTGCCCTTGCGTGCCTTGGCCATAACGCAACTGAGCAGGTCCGACGCATAGCCGCCGGTCACCTCCACGTCCAGGCTGCCCGTGGATGTTGCCAACGCCAGACTCAGCTTTCTCGCCACTTCGCCAAGCGTCATGGTTCCCCCATGCTTATTCTATAGCTGAATCACCACTTCGAGCCGTGTGCCTACGCCGAGCTTGGACTCGAGGCGGAACTGATCTGAACAGGCCTTGATGTTGTTCAGGCCCATTCCTGCGCCAAAGCCCAGCTCGCGAATCCAGTCTGGCGCAGTGGAATAGCCGGGCTGCAGGGCCTTCTCGGTATCGGCAATGCCCGGCCCGCGGTCGACGGCGATGATGCGGATCTTCTCTGGCTGTATCTCAGCCAGCAGCTCGCCGCCTGACGTCGCGTGAATGACCAGGTTCGTCTCGGCCTCGTAGCTGACTACAGCCACGCGACGAACCTCGGCTGGCATGGCTCCCAGGCGCTCCAGAGCGCGCTTGAGCTTGCTTGCTGCCTCGCCGCAACGCGAAAAGTCACGCGCGTTGACCTGATAACGCAAAATCAGGCCAGTCTGGTCCGATACAATGTCCTCAAAGATGTGACTGGCCCGATAGCGGTGGATCTCCTCCTCACGATAGTCAAGTTCCAATTGCCGGAGCAGACCACGGGCGATATCCCCCTGGGTGAGGATGCCGACCAGTTTGCCGTCGCGGTTCACCACCGGCAGGCGGCCGAATCCAAGCCGTCCGAACTTGGTTACCGCCTGAATCACGCTCTCGTCGGAGAAGAGCGTCTGAACATCTCGCGTCATCTTCTCGGCTACAGTAGCCGAGATCTCGCCTTTCTCCAGAGCCTTGAGCACGTCCTCGATGCTGATGATGCCAACCAACTCACCGTCCTTGAGCACCGGCGCGCCCGAGATCCGGTTGATCCTCAGCAGCTCTTTGAGCCGGCTGATAGGTTCGTCCGGTGAGACCGTCAGCACCTTCTTGGTCATCACCTGCTCGATCTTGAGCTCGTACACCAGCTCTTGCAGCTTGGTGACTTCGAGACAGGAGCGAGACGGTGCTGCGGAGGTGTCGGCCGGCGTTTTCAGTTCCATGGTTGGTCAGTTCAGCTCTAGAGGTCCTGAGAGATTTCGCGTTGTTCGGTGCAGTCGGCATCGGCCTTTGACCAGGCATCCGCCGTGAGCTTGAAGAGGCCGCAGCTCGGCAGTCCCGTGGCATAAAGGCGGCCACAAGACTCGTACATGGTGTATCGAGAAGCCAGCAGTGGAATGTGCTTTTCTTCAGCCAGCGCGATGGTTTCCGGGGGAGGCAGCTTGCCCCTCACGAACACGATGGCCACGATGCCGGCCATCTCAGCGGTGCGAACCACCTGCGGGTTGGTGAGACCGGTCATGAGCAGGGTGCCTGCGTGCGTAAAGGCCAGTACGTCACTCATGAGATCAGCACCGCAGGCCATCTTCACTTCCTCGCCCAGGTCGGCCTCGCAGGTGATCAGCTTGCCTTCAAGGACGGACAGCACCTCTGCTAGTTTCATATCGACTCACCCCAATGGTCGCACTCTGGCTGGTTTCCTGGCACCTCGACAGACGCCGGTAACCCAAAGGATCGGCGGGAATGTGAAAGCTGTCACAAACCAGAGCGAATATAGCATATCGCCATAGGCTTGTCAAATCAATCTAGTTGGAGAGTGTGGAAAAAGCGGGCGAGAGATGGGAGCACTCTGGCGCCTGTGCCTGGTAGTGCCAAGACTCCGGGCAACTACAGACCTCGATAGGTTCGTAGTACAGGCTTTAGCCTGTCCCCACCCACTGACGCGGTGAGACCGTCCGGAAGGGGAGCGCTAAAGCGCAACTACGAACCTGTCGTT
>MWCV01000059.1 GCA_002070215.1 Chloroflexi bacterium ADurb.Bin180
CAGGTCGACCGGCTCGCAGACCGTGCCGCCCGAATGGTGCAGATGCGGCGAGAGATAGGCGAGCTTCACGAAGTTGCGGAAGTCCTCGATGGTGCCGTAGCGGCGGCCACGGTCGAGGTGTCGGTGAAGTAGACCGTCAGCGGGGCCGGCCCGGCCGACGGCGCGGCAGTGAAGCTGGCCTGAGGCGGATCGTAGATGGTAACCCAGCTAGCCCGCGTGCGGGTGTTGGCGCAGCCGTAGGTATCGGTCACGGTCAGGGTGACCGTGTAGACGCCCGGAGTGCCATAGTAGTGGCTGGTGTTTGGCCCGGTCGCGCTGGTGCCGTCGCCAAACGTCCAGTACCAGGAGACGATGGTTGCGCTGTAGGTCGAGGTATCGGTAAAGTAGATGGTTTGCGGCCCGCAATAGCTGCGGCGCGAGGTAGGTTGAAAGTTGGCGCTGGGTGCCAGATGGTTGGTGATGGTAATGGCATTGCTGCAGCCGCAGGAATAGGCGTCGGTCATCGTGACGGTGATCACTATGGGGCCGGCCACCGCGCTGGAGCGCCAGGCGATCTGGTTGGTGCCCTGGCCCGACTGGATGGTGCCGTTGGTGATGCCCCACGAGTACTTGCCGCCGTCATAGAGCGGGACGGAAGCGGTCTGACGGCCGGAACTCTCGCAGGTCTCGGTGCTGGTGACGACGATGGCGCAGGAGGGAGCACCGTAGATGGTAACCGGCACGCTGCCGGTGCAGGTATAGCCCTGGCTGTCGGTGACCACAATGCTCACGTCGGCCAGACCAGGCGAGCCGGCCGTCCACCAGATCGCACCGGTGTAGGGAGCGGTGGAGGTGATGGTGCCGCCGGTCACATTCCAGCCATAGGCTGCGCCGGGACCGGAGAAGGGCACCTCGGCCTTGAGACCACCCGAGGCAGAGCATACGCCCTGGGAGGCTAGGGTCATCGAAATGCTGCAATCCAGATAAGCGGCCACCTTGGTGACAAAGGCGTCGGCCTTCTGGTTGTAGGTCAGGTCCGGCCCGATCACCACGGGGAAGCCCTGCGACTGAGTGGACATCGTCCAGCCGGCGATGTAGGTATTGCCATAGTTATCGGGGGCAATGTCCGATGCCTGGTCGTACGCAGAGCCGCCGAAATAGCCGCAGTACACCAGGCCATAGCCCACCGGGTCCACCTTGGCCACAAACCCGTCCACATTGCCACTGTAGGTGAGGAACGGACCGGAGACCACCGGGAAAGTCGCCGGGCTGGAAGTAGTGTTGCCGGCGATGTAGGCATTGCCGGCAGAATCGATGGCGATGTCACGAGCGCGGTCGTCGCCCGAACCACCGACAAAGCCGCTGTAGATCAGGGCGCTGCCGGTCGGGTTGAGCTTGGCGACAAAGGCATCCATACTGCCGTTGTGCACGGTAAAAGTGGTGCTGGACCAGGTGAGCGTGGTCGGGAAAGGCGTGGCCGCGTCTTCGGTCCAGCCGGCAACATAGGCATGGCCGCTGTCGTCCACGGCGATGCCCTCGGCCACGTCGTCGGCCGAGCCGCCCAGATAGCCGCAGTAGTCAAGGGCCGACGCGTCGGCCTTGATCCTGGCCACAAAGGCATCGCCCTCCGAGTGACCGCCAGCATAGGTCAGGTAGGGCCCAACGGTCACCGGGAAGCCGTCCGAACTGTCCGACGAGGTCTGGCCGCACACGTACACGTTGCCTGATCCATCGACGTCGACGTCGAACGCCATATCCTCGTGTGCGCCGCCGAGAAAGCCGCACCAGATCAGAGCCGAGCCAGAGGGATTCACTTTCGCGACAAACGCGTCCACTGCTCCGCCGTTGTTGGCGGTGCTGCCTGCCCAGGAGGTGCCGCCAACGGGGAAGGTAGAGGCTTCGGAGTTGGTGCCGCCGGCGATGTAGGCGTGGCCGCTGGCATCGACGGCAAT
Organism: Chloroflexi bacterium ADurb.Bin180; assembly: GCA_002070215.1. Taxonomy (NCBI): domain Bacteria; kingdom Bacillati; phylum Chloroflexota; species Chloroflexi bacterium ADurb.Bin180. The sequence continues at coordinate 1,932 of MWCV01000059.1, forward strand.
GCCCTCGCCCACGTCGAAGGAGTCACCGCCGATGTACCCGCAGTAGCTCAGGCTCGTGCCGGAGGGGTCGAGCTTGGCCACAAACGCATCCTGGCCGCCGCCGTAGACGAGCCCGGGGCCCACCGTAACCGGGAAGGTATCCTCGGGCGATTCGGTCCAGCCGACAATGTAGGCACTGCCGGCGCTGTCGACGGCGATGTCATAGGCCCACTCATCCTCGGCTCCGCCCAGGTAGCCGCAGTAATCCAGGTACTTGCCGTTGCGGTCGACTTTGGCCACAAACGCGTCCGCGCCGCCGCTGAGGATGGTGCTGCTCAGCCAGCCAGTGCCCGAAACGGGGAAACCGGTAATGGAGTAGGTGTAGCCGGTGACATAGGCATAACCCAGGCTATCCACGGCGATGCCCGTGGCCTCATCGTTGCCTGGGCCGCCGATGTAGCCGCAGTAGAGCAGGCTCGCCGGGTCGATGATGAGCGGCAGCGAAGGGTCATAGTCGCCGAGTTGAAAGCCGTAGGCGAGTCCGTCGAGCCCGTCCGCCCGGCGGGACTCAAAGTCGTAGCGCACGTCGACGGGCACCTCCTGCCCCTCGACCTGCTGGTAGGCGTAGGGCACCTCGTCGGTCAACACTCCCGCCGGAGTGACCACCTCGAGCTGACCCTGCTCATTGAGGCGCAGTTCGGTGGCGCCGTGGAACACCAGCCGAATGAGTGCGGGGTCGGTGCCGGGCGCAACCACAAACTCGTATTTCAAGTGGCTGACAGTGCCGCTGTAGCGGAGGTCAATGCCCGGCCACAGTTCGGAGTAGACCAGGCTCGAAAAGGTGGGCAGGTTGGTCTGCCAGGACTCTTTCGGGCCGCGAAAGTAGCTGATCCTGGTGCCGGCCGGGTCTGCTCCCTCGACCGTCACCTGTGGATTGGCCGCGAGGTATTCCAGACGCAGGGCGTAGGGGCCCCGCCCGGACCCGTCCGCGGCCTCGCCCTCCAACAGGTAGGTCACACCCGAGGGGTTGAAGTAGACGTTCTTGTCGCTGCCCTGAATGTAGTAGCTCACCTCGCCGGGAACCTGGCCGCGATTGAGCACAAAGGTCAGGGGGAGTTGGAGAAAGCGGTCGCGGTCGAGGCTATTGTCGGCAGCGGCGGCCGCAGGCGCGGACAGATCCAGAGGCGCCTCCACCGCTGGCCCCAGCGAGGGTAGGGGCACAGCCAGAAACGCCACAAAGAGGAGCACCACTACGGATGTGAGGACAGCCCATCTGCGCATAGTCACCCCAACCCCTCGTGCACTCGCCATCAGGCCGGTCCGTCCGACTGACCCTTGATTGTAACTCGCCAGTTGCTTTGCGTCAACTCAAGGCACCTGCAATATGTCAACTTGACCCCATTCCGCGTCCATAAAGAGCATCTTGCAGCGCAGTGGCTCGCCCCGCCCGATTAGCAGCTTGATCACTTCCTGCACCTGCCAGGCGGCGGTCATCATCGGCGTGGCCGCCGGATTGCCCCACTGCATCTCCACGCCGTGCTCGGCCACATCGCCGCTGCCGTAAAGGCCCAGCAGGCCACCGTCGGCGGGCCAGATGGTCATCACCTGGCCCACGTAGCCGGCGATGGCACCGTGGACCAACGGCACCTGCAGCCGCCGCGCGGCCCGCTGCAGGGCCAGGCGCGTGGGCAGGGAATCCAGCGCGTCCACTACCACCTCGCTGCCGGCCAGCAGCGCGACCATATCTTCCTCGTTGACCAGGCGATAGTGCTTTCTGACCTGAACTGCGGCGTTGACCTGGCGCACCCAGCGCGCTGCCACGTCGACCTTGGGCCGGCCCAGGTCGGACTCGCGGCACAGGGCCTGGCGGTTGAGGTTGCTGTCGGCGAACACGTCGCCGTCGATGATGATCAACCGGCCCACGCCCATCCTGGCCAGAGCCATAATCACCCATCCGCCGAGGCCGCCCACCCCCACCACGCCGACGGTGGACGACAGGAGCTTGATCTGGCCCTCCCAGCCCACCGTGCCCAGGCTGCGCAGGTAGCGTTCCGGCAGGATGTGTTCCTGCAGGGCCGCCAGCTCGACCTGCCTGCGGCGCAGCCTCAATTCCCTGGCCAGGGCAACGACGTTGGCCAGGGAGATGGTGCGCAGCTCGGCGCCCGAGCCATCGGGTTGGGGCACGGACAGGGCCCGCAGGCGCCCCGCCAGGGCGATCATGTTTTCCTCCTGGTGCTCACTACACTATAGACGCAAGGCGGCTGCAAATCGTATCTAGCAAGCCGGTCAGACGCGGCTCACCCTCCGGCCACGGGCGGAAACAGGGCCAACGCGTCGCCATCGGCCAGGGGGTGGTCGAGCTCGACCACCTGGTGCTGGACCAACGCCACGACCGGCGCATGGTCGGGCACGCCCAGCGCACAGAGCAGGTCGTGCACGGTGCTGTCCTCGGGCAACGTATAGTCAAAGGCCTCCCCCGCCGGCCCGTGAGGCCCGTACCTGCTGAGCCCGGCATAGAGCCTGACCGTGACGCGCATCAGTACTCCCTGGCGGCCTGCTCGCCGCGCAGCACGCGCAGCGCGCCCTGGGCCATCGCCAGCATCTCGTCCTGGCCGGGAAAGACGAGCAGCGGAGCGATCCACTCGACGCGCTCGCGGATCCACGACACGAGCATTTCCGAGTAGGCCAGCCCGCCAGTGATGACCACGGCATCGACCTGGCCTTTGAGCACGGTGGCCATCAGGCCGATCTCCTTGGCAATCTGATAGGCCATCGCTTCATAGATCAGGCGGGCGTGTTCGTCGCCCTGCCTGATGCGCTCCTCGACCTCGACGGCGTTGGTGGTGCCCAGGTGGGCCAGCAGGCCGCCCTGGCGGGTCATCCGGCGAAAGAGCTGCTCGTACGTATGTTTGCCGGAGAAGGCCATTCGCAGCACGTCGCCGAAGGGCAGGCCGCCGACGCGTTCGGGGCTGAAAGGGCCCGTGCCGTCCAGCGCCTGGTTGACATCGACCATCCGCCCCTGGCGGTGCGCGCTCACCGAAATGCCGCCGCCCAGATGGGCAATGACGAGGTTCAGCTCCTCATAGGGCCGCCCGAGCTGCGCCGCGGCGCGGCGTCCGGCGCTCTTGAGGCTCAGAGCATGAGAAAACGAACGGCGCTCGAAATCGGGCAGGCCGGCCACGCGCGCCAGAGGCTCGAACTCGTCCACACAGACCGGGTCGACGATCAGGGCCGGAATGCCCACCGGCTGGGCGATCTCGCTGGCGATCAGCGCTCCCAGGTTCGAGGGATGGTCACGGTCCTTGTTCGGCGTGCGCAGCTCGGCCAGCATCTTGTCGTTCACGAGGTAGGTGCCGCTGGCCAGTGGCCGCAGCAGCCCGCCGCGCCCCACCACGGCACTCAGGCTGGAGACCGGCACCTGATTCCTCTCCAGAAAGCCCAGCACCGCGTCGCGGCGAAAGGCGTACTGGTCGGGAATGCGCGGAAAGGCCACCAGTTGCTCGGGAGGATGGACAAGGGTCTCGCTACAGGTCGAGGCCTCGTTGTCGAACACGGCCAGCTTGGTGGAGGTAGAACCGGGATTGATGACCAGGATGCGCCACTGCTGCTTGCCTTTGGCCTTGCTCATACACATCCTCCGCATTCAGTCACAGTTTGACGCAGCTTGCCTCTGGCAGGCCGGGCAGGAGTAGGTTCCCCTGCCGCCGACCACGGTGCGCTCCAGCGGTGCCCCGCAGCGCGGGCAGGCTTGCCCTTTGCGGCGGCCAACAGACAGGTGCCCCAGGTTGTCGCCGCGGTTCCCCCAGGCATCGCGAAAGCGGGCGTCGGGCAGAGTCGTGCCGCGGTTGGCGATGGCCTGCTCCAGCACCTCACGCATCGCGCCGTAGAGGCGCCGCAAGTCGACCTCGCTCAGCGTGTCGATCCGGCGCAGGGGGTGTATCCCGACCCGGAACAGGGCTTCGTCGGTGTAGATGTTGCCCAGGCCGGCCAGTACCTCCTGCCTGAGCAGCAACGGCTTGATGGCCCCGCGGTGCGCCTGGATGAGGCGCACAAAGGCGGCCTCGGTCAGGTCGTCAGCCAGGGCATCAGGCCCCAACTTGCCCAGCACCAGGTCCGGCTGGTCGACCAGCCACAGTCGGCCGAACTTGCGCGGATCAGAAAACGCCAGCCGGCGCCCGTCGGCCAGGTGAAAGGTCACCCTGGTATAGAGCACCGGTTCGGCTCCGGGAGGGAGCACGGCCAGGTGGCCGGACATGCGCAGGTGGACCAACAGGTAATGCGAGCCGTCCAGGTCGAACTGCAGGAACTTGCCGTGGCGGCTCACCGCCATAAAACGGCGGCCCTTGAGCCCCGCGGCAAAGCGCCGCGCCGATGGCACGGCCACGGCCCCCGCCCAGCTCACCTGCACGCGGGCGACCACGGCGCCGAAAATCAGACCGCGCAGGTCGCGCACGAGGGTCTCGACCTCAGGCAGCTCCGGCATGGCGCCTCTGAAAGAGCACCAGCCCCACGCCCAGCAGGCCAGTGAGCCAGCTCAGCGGGCAGGGCAGGCCCGGCCGAGTTGCAGGGCTGGGCGTGGGCAATGGGACAGGAGTGACCGGCACCAGCTTGCCAGGCGTCGGGCGCGGGCCCAGACCCAGACTGGCCCGCCAGCGCGTGTCCAGCTCGTCCAGTCCAAAGCCATAGACCCGCCGCAGGGCCTCTTCCTGATAGAGCCCTTCTTTGATCGCCCCGAGGAGCTGGCCGATCTTGTCCTTGCCAAAGGTGCGCAGCATGAAGCTCACCAGGCTGTGGGCCTCGCCGTAGAACAGGTCGACCTCGTCCGGGTTGCCCGTATAGCCAGACAGCGAGTGAACCGAGATGAGGCGATCCCCACGCACGGCGGCGTCGAGTTCACGCTGGTTGTCGGCGGGCAGAGCGCCCTCGGAGACCATGGCCAGGCCTTCATCGAGCCAGCGCGGCAGCTCGGCATAGGGGTTGTCGGTGGCCAGGCCCACCACAACGTGGGTGAGCTCGTGGGCCATCGTGCCTTTGACCGCTTGATGGCTGCCCAGAATCAGCAGCGTGGCTTCATCTACCACTACGCCCAGGGTGAGGATGCGGTCATCAAAGGCATCGCTCTTGCCGGGAAGAGCGAGCGACATATCCGCCTTGGTGTCATAGACATAGATGTTGATATCGCGGTCGACCGTCACGCCCATCTCGGTCTGCAGGCGGGCCAGGGCATCAACGGCATAGCCCAGCAGCCGGTCGGCGCGGGACTGGTTGGTGCCGTACCAGTGCAGCAGGACACTGTCCCGCTGCGCCAGTTGCCACTTGAAGCGGTCGTCGTCGTAGGTAAAGTGAACGGGTTCCAGCCGCACCTGGCTGTTGGCCGAGTCCACCAGGCGCCAGTGGTATTCCATCTGCGCGCCCACCGGCACATCGCCGGGCTGGAGCTTCCAGACGTGCTCAAATGACGTTTGTCCAGGCTGCACCTCGAGCGGCACGCGCAGGGTGAGCCCTTCGCCCACCTTCTGGTAGTAGAGGGTCACCGCGTTGACCCGGGTGCCGGCGGCCAGGTTCAGGGCAAAGGTGATGTTGCGGCCAAAGTTCACCGCCACAGTGTTCTTGAGCACCTGAACGCCCTGGGCCCTTGCCGGCGCCGCGCGAGCGCCAACGGTCAGGACCGCCAGCAGCAGCGCGGCCCGGGCCAAACGCCTCAGCCGCGCAGTGAGCGGGGTACTCACAGCAGCTCTTCCACCGGGGTGTTGCGGCGCAGGTCGCCGATGTCGATCAGCATCTGGGGAATGTCGTCGATCACCGGGTATTTGCGGCCGCAATCGCGGCAGACGAGCCACGTCTTTTTGACTACGTCAAGCCGGCCGGGATCGGGATTGTCCGGCGAACGGTTGGGGTCGCTCACGCACGCCGGGCAGCGCAAAATGTCCTCATCCAGCAGCCACTGGGTTGATTGGCCGATCATGGGACCTCCTTTGGTTACGTACCACTGCCAGTATACACCAAAGGAGGTCCATGACCCAAAGAGGAGGGGGAGAGGCTCTTTGTTGGCGATCGTGCCGAGAGTGCTGGTCAGGGCACTGCTCCACAGACGTCGGCGGCCCGGTTTTGGTTCCATTTGCGGCTGCTTGGAGCGCGGAGTATACTCGTGGCGTTTGTTCATCGAGCCAGATGGAGGGCCTTATCACTCAGACTATCACGCCGGCTGAGACGCCATCCCAGGCGTTCCAGACGGTCAATGTGCTCAGCGTGGCTGGCGCCCACGCGGTGCACGATATGTACACCAGCTTTGTCGCGCCGTTGGTGCCCATTCTCATCGCCAGTCTGGCCATAACCAAGACTCAGGCCGGGCTGATGATCTTTTTCCTGCAGACGCCGGCCTTGTTTCAGCCGCTGATCGGGCGTCTGGTCGACCGCATCGGACTCAAGCCGGTTGTCTACCTCGCACCGGCCATCACGGCGGTGGGGATGAGCATCGCCGGTGTTGCGCCCAGCTACACCGTGCTGGCGGTGATCCTGACCCTGGTGGGCATCAACTCGGCCTTTTTCCATTCCGTTGGCTCGGTGATGTCGGGCACCCTATCAGGCCGGAGCATCGGCCGCGGCGCCGGGTTGTGGATGTTTGGCGCCGAGTTCGGGCGCACCCTGGGACCCCTGCTCGTCGTGGCGGCGGTGAGCCTGTGGACGGCGCGCAGCCTGCCGTGGCTGATGACCATTGGCCTGGCCGCCTCGGCGCTGCTCTACCTCAAACTGCGCCAGGTGCCGTTTCATCCGGCGCGAGCGACCTCACCGGGCGAGCCGTGGCTCAAGGCGATGCGCAGCATGGGCCCCCTGCTGCTGCCCATTCTGGGCGTAGTAACGGCGCGGGCCTTTCTCGTGTCGGCCCTCACGACATACCTGCCCACCTATTTGCAGGAAGAGGGAGCCAGCCTCACCATGGCCGGCGTTTCGCTCTCGGTGTTTGAGGCGGCGGGCACGATGGGCGCTCTCCTGGGCGGGGCCATCAGCGACCGGCTGGGACGCCACAAGACGGTGCTCATCTCGCTGCTGGCCTGCGTGCCGCTGATGGGGCTGTTCCTGCTGTCGGACGGCTGGCTGCGGCTGTTGAGCCTGGTGGGGCTGGGCTTTTTCATGCTGTCCAACCTCGGGGTGATTATGGCCCTGGTGCAGGAGAGCTTTCCCCGAGACCGGGCGCTGGCCAACGGCCTCTACCTGGCCTCGTACTTTGTGGCCGGCTCGGTGATGTCGGTCGTGGTGGGGTGGATCGGCGACTGGCTCGGCCTGCGCGCTGCTTTCACTATGGGTGCCTTCACTCCCCTGCTCGGGGCAGCCATGCTCTTTCTGCTGCCCGGAGCCAGGCGGGAGCCGGTGGCAGCGACCTCAGCGTAGACCGGCGAAAAGGTCCGTTTCCACCCCGGCGGGGTGCGGCACCGTCGCGGCCGTCTTGCCCAGCAGAAAGAACTCGCTGTGGGTCAGCGGGCTGTTGGCCAGCTTTTCCACGTCCTGCGGCGTTTCCTCCACACTGATCTGCGTAGCGTGACACATCAGGCCGGCCATCTTGGTGATAAAGTACTCCCGCACGTCGATCACGGCGTTGATCTGCTCCGGTTTGTAGCCCACCATCGGAAAGGGCACCCCATCCATATTCACTGTCGGCGGGCGGCCGTTGACCGACATCGCCTCCAGCATCTCCTCGGGCATCACCGCATAGTAGAGCTTGCTCACCTGGTGCGGCGAGCAGGCGCCCGTGCCATCGGGGTAGCAGTCGGCGTCGGCGGCCAGGTCAAAGGCAATCGTCGTCCAGCGGTGAATGGCGATGTGGTCATAGTGGCCGTAGATGCCCTCGGGGCCGTAGGTCACCATCACCTGCGGCTTGAGCTCGCGGATAATGCGCACCAGCTTGCCCACGGCCTGGCCCTGGTTGACAATGGCCAGTTGGCCGTCGACATAGTCCAGGAACTGCGGCGGGTGGATGCCATAGGTCTCGCAGGCACAGCGCAGCTCTTTCTCGCGCACCTGGGGCAGGTTGGCTTTGGTGGCCAGTTTGGGGTCGCGGATCTCGCCCGCTTCGCCGCGCGTGGCGGTGACCAGGTGAACGTCCACGCCCTCCGCGGCATAGCGCGAGAGCGTGCCGCCGATGCTGAACGCTTCATCGTCGGGATGGGCAAACACGGCCAGCAGAGTCAATCGGGTCATTGTTTCCTCGTTGTGAGAGCAGTGCCGCGCCCGGACGGAAACCCGGCGGGCGGAGCCGGAGACGATTCTATCACAGGCCAGCCGCCCCTGGCAACCGCTGTTGGGCTGCCGGGTAGTTGCACGTATAATGCAAGTTCGAGTACGCCTGTCAGGAGGGACGAATGGCTCAACGCAAGCCGCACCCGGAACACCACATCGACATGGTGCCCGGAGACGTCGCGCCAACGGTGCTCATCGTCGAAGACCGGGCGCAGGTGGAACAGTTCGCCGGGCTGCTGGACGAGGCACGCCCGGTAGCAGAAAAGCGCGAGTACGTGACCGTGACCGGCCGCAAGGGCAAGCTGGCCATCTCCTGCACCTCTACCGGGATGGGCAGTCCCGCCACCTCCATCGGAGTCGAGGAGCTGTGGCACATCGGCGCAAAGAACATCCTGCGCCTGGGGACCTGCCTGCCCATCCAGTCGCGCATCGGCCCGGGCGACCTGATCGTGGCCACTGGCGCCGTGCGCGATGAGCACACCAGCGAAGAGTACATCAACAAAGAGTACCCCGCCGTGGCCGACTACCGGCTGGTGCGTGCTTTTTCGGACGCCTGCCGCAACCTGAAGTACCGCTGCCACACGGGCATTGTGCGCACCCACGACGCCTACTACCTGGAGGCCCCCGGGAGCAGCGGCCGGGAGGGCCGCATCCACCCATGGGTCGACCTGGGAGTGCTGGCGGTCGACCTGGAGACGTCGGTGGTGCTGGTAGTGGCCAGCATGTCCGGCTTTCGCGCCGGGGCGCTGTTGCTGGCTCAGGAGCCGGTGGGGGAGGGCACGGCCATGCTGCCGGCCGACCAGTCGGAACGCCTGCTGCTGGCCGGCATCGAGGCGGCCCGCCTGCTGCAAGAGCGCGGTTTGGCCGAGTAGGCCAGCGGCACTGCGCCGGCGCGGTCCGAGCAGGTGCCCCCTGCCGCGAGACCCGCTGACGCTCAACCACGTCGTGAAAGCGAGGGAGCGATGGCCAGAGTGCTGATGATCATTGCGCCGGAACGATTCCGCGATGAGGAACTGTTCGTCACCCGGGAAGAACTTGAAAAGGCAGGGCACAGCATCGTCATTGCCAGTACGGTAAAGGGGGTCTGCCCCGGCTCCCGCGGCGGCTCGGCGACCGCCACCGTGACGCTGCCCGAGGTCCACACCAGCGACTATGATGCCGTTGTATTCGTGGGCGGCGGCGGCTCCAAGCTGCTTTTCCACAATGAACACGCCCTGCGCATTGCGAGAGAAATGAACGAAAGGCAGGCCGTGGTGGCAGCCATCTGTCTCGCCCCGGTGATCCTGGCCAATGCGGGGGTCCTCCGCGGGAAGCAGGCCACTGTGGCCGGAACCGAGGCCAGAACGATCGAGGGCCAGGGCGCGAAATACACCGGCCCCGGAGTGACGGTGGACGGAAACATCGTTACCGGCAACGCACCCAGCAGCTCCCGGCTGTTTGGTTCCAGGATCAACGAGCTGCTCCAGAGCGCTGATTGACAGAGTAAGGACAGTGCATCAGAATCAGGCCAGTTCGAGACGTGCCCGGCCATCGCCTGCCCATCCAACCGCGGGCCAGGCGACGACAGGACCCGCCCAATCTATCAGGAGGAGTGATTGATGTCCACCGTTGATCGCGTCTCCCGAGTCCCAGGGCAGTTCGTACGTATCGCAGCAGGTATCGCCATCAGCGCGTTGACCGCGGTGATGCTCACGCTCGCCTTTCATCCGTACAACGTCTGGTTCCTGTCCTTCCTTGCCCTCGTGCCGATGCTGATGGCCCAGTACTGGATCCTGCCGGAAAAGTGGTCCGGACTCGCTCCCGCCGTCGGCATCGGCGG
>MWCV01000060.1 GCA_002070215.1 Chloroflexi bacterium ADurb.Bin180
CGAACCAACCCAGGTTTGTAGTTGCGCTTTAGCGCTCCCCTCCTGGGTTGGGGTAGCCGGAGGTCACTGCGGTACTCCGCGAAAGAGCCAAGGCGTTCGACTTCCGGACAGGCTAAAGCCTGTACTACGAACCAACCCAGGTTTGCAGTTGCGCTTTAGCGCTGCCCTCCTGGGTTGGGGTAGCCGGCGGTCCCTGCGGTACTCCGTGAAAGAGCCACGGCATTCGACTTCCGGACAGGCTAAAGCCTGTACTACGAACCAAGCCAGGTTTGTAGTTGCGCTTTAGCGCTCCCCTCCTGGCTTGGGGTTGCCGGCGGTCCCTGCGGTACTCCGCGAAAGAGCCAGGGCGTTCGACTTCCGGACAGGCTGGCCCTGTCAAGCAGGGCGGACGGCCCCGTCAAGCGGGGCGGCAGTAGGCCAAAGCCTGATGCCTGTGCGGCGTGGATGGGGGAGCGAACCCTATCGACTCAGGACCGGTGCGCGGTTGACGGGACCTACTCCTTGTCGTACCGGAACGAGACCTTGACCTTCTCTGGGCCACGTTGCGCCTGCTTCGTGTCGGCTCTGGGACCTGCTCTGGGCGGGCGAGGTCTGGTCCGCCTGGTGATTCGGCACCCCATCCTCGCACACCGACGCCGCGATGTCAATGAGCCGGGCGCGGACAGCCAGGTCCGACAGGTCGGTCGTCACGTCCGGTGCTCACGACACGTTCGCCAGCTCCTCCGCGCTCTCGATGAGCTGCAGACGCGGCGCAAAACGGGTCGCCGGCGCGGCACCACTGTCGACCGAGAGCGAGTTGGCCTTCTAGCGAGCCGGCCTATAATACACCCGTTGCCGCGTGCGTCGCAGCAGCGCAATCCAGACAACGGGAGGTCAACGTACAATGAAGCCACAGCACGAAATCCTCTTTACCCCCTGGCAGGTGGGCCAGCTCACCCTCAAGAACCGCTTTGTCCACTGCCCCATGCTCGGTACGGACGTCATCGGTATCCTGACCGGTTACAAGTTCAACGAGCAGAGCCGCGACTACTGGGTCGAGCGGGCCAGGAACGACGTGGGCCTGCTGATCCCCGGTACGGTCACGGTCAAAGGCATGCTCGGTGGCAAGTGGCTCTATCAGTGCGACAAGATCTTTCTGGGGCCGGTGAAGGACCTGCTGACCGAGATCCACGGCTATGGCGCCAGGATGTTCCTGCAGGTCAGCGCGGGCGTGGGCCGCTCCCTAGCCGCTATCCCCATGCTCACCAACATCTACCACAGCCCGCTCAAGCGCACCCTGGCCAAGCTGGCCGGCATCGACGTGGTCAAGCTCTTTGCCGGACCGTCGGCCGGCCTGCCCAACGTGTGGGACCCGAACATCAAGACCACCGAGCTGAGCAAGCAGGATATCCAGGACATCATCGAGGCCTTTGGCCGGACGGCCATCCTGGCGCGCCAGGCCGGGTTCGACGGGTTGGAGATCCACGCCGTGCACGAAGGCTACCTGCTCGACCAGTTCACCATGACTTGCACCAACCACCGCACCGACGAGTACGGCGGCAGTCTCGAGAACCGGGCGCGCTTTGTCACCGAGATCATCCAGGCCATCAAGACGGCGGCGGGGCAGGATTTCCCGGTGAGCGTGCGCTACAGCGTCGAGAGCAAGATGATCGATTTCAACGTGGGCGCCGTGCCGGGCGAAAAGTATAAGGAGTTCGGCCGCAACCGCGAGGAAAGCAGCCGGCTCGCGCCGCTGCTCGAGGCGGCCGGGGCCGACCTGCTCAACGCCGACAACGGCACCTACGACTCGTGGTACTGGGCCCATCCGCCGATGTATATGCCGCTCTCGTGCAACCTGGACAGCGCGGCCTTTATCAAGCCCTTTGTCAAGATCCCGGTGGTCTGCGCCGGCCGCATGGAGAATCCCGACACGGCCGCCGAGGCCCTGACCGCAGGCAAGATCGACGCCGTGGGCGTGGGCCGCCAGTTCCTGGCCGACGGCGAGTACGTGACCAAAATCAAGCAGGATCGCGTGGACGATATCCGCCCCTGCATTGCCTGCCACAACGGCTGCTTTGCCCTCTATCGCTTCAAGGGCGTGCCGGCCGAGATGCCCGAGGTGGGCATGTGCCACTGCGCGCTGACCCCGCAGACGCTGCAGGAAAAGAAGTACGCCATCCGCCCGGCGGACGTGAAAAAGAAGGTGGCCGTGATCGGCGGGGGAGTGGGCGGCATGGAATCGGCGCGGCTGTGCGCACTTCGTGGTCACGAGGTGACCCTGTACGAGAAGAGCGGCGAGCTGGGCGGGGTGTTCATCGCCGCGGCGGCGCCTTCGTTCAAGGAAAAGGACAAGATGCTGCTCGAGTGGTACCGGCGGCAGGTGGCGGCGCTGCCGATCCAGGTGGTGCTGAACCACGAGGTCAAGCCGGAGGACGTGGCCGGGCTGGGTGCGGATGAGGTCATCGTGGCCACCGGCGCCACGCCGTGCCAGGTGCCGATCAAGGGGCTGGACCGCCCGAACGTGATGGAGGCCATCGAGTACCTGCGCGGCACGAAGCAAACCGGCCAGAGGGTGGCCGTGGTCGGCGGCGGGCTCACCGGCTGCGAGATCGCCTACGACCTGGTGCTCAAGGGCAAAAAGCCGGTCATCATCGAGATGCTGGACGACCTGCTCAAGGTCAAGAACCTGTCCGCAGCGAACAGCAACATGCTGCGCGACCTGATCCGCTATCACAAGATCCCGGTAGAGCTGAACGCGCGCGTCACCGAGGTCACCGACCAGGGGGTCAAGTTCGACGGGCTCACCGGCACGAGGACCATCCCGGTGGACAGCGTGGTATTGTCGGTGGGCTACAGCTCGTGCACGCTGGGGCAGAAGGACGAAGGGAACGTGCACATCGTGGGCGACGCGCTCCAGGTGGGCAACCTGATGAACGTCATCTGGCGGGCCTACGACGTAGCGCTGGCCATCTAGACTTCTTGTCGCAGAGAGGGCCGTATGCTCCCGTTCGGGGGCATGCGGCTCTTGTTGTTGCTCTCTCGCGGTGCGGACTCGAGTTGTCTGTGACCCGGGCCGGCCTAGAATGGGCATTGGCTGCGCGGGCCAACCGCGCCATCTGTTGCAGGAGGCGGAGTATGCAGTGGGTCACCCGTTCGCATGTACACGTGGACCGCGTTGCCTGTCCGTGGCTGATCCAGCGTTTCGTGGACAACGAGGCCGAGTTCCTGTTCGTGCCCAAGAGCCAGATCAAAGCCGTGGCCGCCGAGACGGGCGCCATCCCATTCGATGCGCCCGACGTCGAGCTGGGCCATCACGACGGGCGCTGCTCGTTCGAAGCGATCCTGGCCAAGTACGAGCTCAAGGACGCGGCGCTGCTGCGGCTGGCCAAAATCGTGCACGCGGCCGACGTGGAGAAAGATATCGACAGCGATCCCGTGGCACGCGGGCTGGAGGCCATCGCCACCGGTTTTGGCCTGCGTTATCCGGACGATGAAGAGAACCTGGCCCACCAGTTCGACGTGTACGACGCGCTCTATGCCTGGTGTCGGCTGACAGTGGCCGAGGGTCAGTGAGTTGGCATGACTGACGCGGCGGAACAGCAGTCCGAGGCGCTCTGGCGGCGCGATGGCCGGCTGCTCTTTATCACGCGGCTGGCGCGTATGTTCGCCTACGGTTTGCTCTCGGTGGTGCTGGTGCTCTACCTGGCCGCGGTGGGCCTGGGGCAGGCGCAGATCGGGCTGCTGCTGAGCCTGACCCTGCTGGGCGACGCGGCGGTCTCGCTGTGGATCACCACCCACGCCGACCGTCTGGGCCGGCGCAGGATGCTGATCGCGGGCGCGGGGCTGATGCTGCTGGCGGGCATCCTGTTCGCCGTCACGCGCCGCTTTGGCTGGCTGCTGTTCGCGGCGACGGTGGGGGTGATCAGCCCGAGCGGCAACGAGGTCGGGCCGTTCCTGGCCATCGAGCAGGCCGCTCTGACCCAGGTCGTGGCAGCGCAACGGCGTACGTCACTCTTTGCCTGGTACAACCTCGCCGGGTCATTCGCCACCGCGCTGGGCGCGCTGTGCGGCGGCGGACTGGCGCAGGTGCTGCTGGGGCGGGGCCTGTCGGCGCTGCAGAGCTATCGCGCGGTGGTGATCGGCTATGCGGTGATCGGCGGGCTGCTGGCCTGGCTGTTCACGCGGCTCTCGCCGGCGGTGGAAACCGTGCCAGGTACCGCTGCTGGCGCCGCCGGGCTCCTGGGCCTGCACAACTCGCGCGGCGTGGTGCTCCGGCTGGCCGCGCTCTTTGGCCTGGATGCCTTTGGCGGCGGCTTTGTGGTCCAGTCCATCGTGGCGTACTGGTTCAATCAGCGCTTTGGCGTGGAGCCCGGGGTGCTGGGGGCCATCTTCTTCGGGGCCAACGTGCTGGCGGGGCTCTCGGCCCTGTCGGCAGCGCGTTTGGCCCGGCGCATCGGGCTGATTCGCACCATGGTCTTTACCCACATCCCGTCGAGCCTGCTGCTGATGCTGGTGCCGCTGATGCCCACTCTGCCCCTGGCCATCGCCGTTCTGCTGGTGCGGTTCAGCATTTCGCAGATGGACGTGCCCACCAGGCAATCGTACACCCTGGCCGTGGTGCAGCCGGACGAGCGCTCGGCGGCGGCGGGGGTAACCGGCATCGCGCGGACCGTGGGGGCATCGCTGGCGCCGCTGATCACCGGGCCGCTGCTGGCCAACCCGGCGCTGGTGGCCTGGCCGTTCCTGCTGGCGGGGGGCATCAAGATCGGCTACGATCTCCTGTTGTACCGCAGCTTTCGCCGGCTGCCGCCGCCGGAGGAGCGGAAGCCCGGGCTGCGGGAGTGAAGGTCGACATCGGGCAAAGTGGTAGGTGCGCTCCAGATGGGCAGTTGGAGCGAGGTGATCTGGCGGGCGTACGACGTAGCGCTGGCCATCTAGCGCGGAGCAAAGAACGAGAGCCGTGTGTCCCCCGGGGGCATGCGGCTCTTTTTGTACCCCGCGAATTAGGCAAAGCGGCCCGTCCTGGCGATAATGGAAACATTCGTGCGGCGGAGGCAGGCCTTGAACCAGACGATCAACCGGATGGGACGAACCGAGTGGGCGCTGATGCTGCTGCTCTCGCTGGTGTGGGGCGGGGCGTTTTTCCTGGGCAAGGTGGCAGTGGACGCGCTGCCGCCGCTCACCGTTGTGGCGGTGCGGGTGAGCCTGGCCGCGGTGATGCTCAACGCGGTGCTGCTGGTCACTGGCCGACGCCTGCCGCAAGGCAGGGGGCTGTGGGTCCGGTTCATGGTGCTGGGCCTGCTGAACAATGCCCTCCCTTTCAGCCTCATCTTCTGGGGCGAGACGCGCATCTCCAGCGGCCTGGCCTCCATCCTCAACGCCTCCAGCCCGGCCTGGTGCATCCTGCTGGCCCACTTCTTGACCCGCGATGAAAAGCTCACCCCCAGCAAGGCCGTAGGCATGGTCCTGGGCCTGCTGGGTGTGGTGACCCTCATCGGCTGGGACATCCTGGTGGGCGAGCGGGGCAATGCAGTGGCCCAGCTCGCGGTGGTGGGCGCCGCGGTGAGCTACGGGCTGGCCGGCATCTACTCCAAGCAGTTCAACGCCGTGCCGCCGCTGGTGCTGTCCACGGCCCAGCTCACCTGCGCCGCGGTGTGGATGATCCCTGCCGCGCTGCTGACCTACCCGGCCGGCGTGCCCCTTGCCCCTGACCTCAAGGTGGTGCTGGCGTTGCTGGGCCTGGCCTTGTTCTGCTCGGCGCTGGCCTACATCCTGTATTTCCGGATCCTGGCCACGGCCGGCGCGTCGAATGCCCTGCTGGTGACCCTGCTGGTGCCCGTTAGCGCTAACGCCCTGTCGGTGGCGTTTCTGGGTGAGAGGATCGGCGTGTCGCAGGTGGTGGGGATGGCCCTGATCGGTCTGGGCCTGCTGGTGATCGACGGGCGGGTGGTGGAGAGGGTCACGCGGCGCGTCCGGGCGAGGTGACCGCGCCCACTACGCCGCGCTGGGCAGGAGACGGAGCATGAGCAACCAGACTGCCCAAGTCTGGGAGACTTTGGAAGTCTGGCCGAACGCAGTCGCTACGCCGCCGCGGCCCCTGCTTCGGTACCGCCCCTACGAATGGTGTCCAGAAGCTTGCCGGTGTTCCAATCCCACAGGCGGCAGGGGGGTCCGCGGAGCAGGCAGTCAGCCCCCAGGGCCGGCAGCAGGCCGGCCAGGATGGTCGAGGCGCGGGTGGTCATCTTGTCCCTCCGGCGTTGCTTCACGTGGCCGCTCTGGAGACGGTGGCGCGACGCGCCCGGTTCATCGGCCGCTTGACGCGGCGAACGGCGGGCGCACAATGGCCAGTAGCCTTCAGCGTAGGGAGGTCAACCATGCAACGACGACACCTGCTTCTGACCTGTCTGCTGATAACGATTGCGCTCCTCGTCGCCTGCGACATGAGCCCCGGGGGTGGCGGCAACGCCGATCCTGATCCCAGGGTCAAGCCATCCACGGTCAAGACCTGGCCTGCCGTGTACCAGGGCGAGGGCAAGGCATCGCAGCAGAACACCGTGGGCCAGGAATGTACCATGGACGCGCAGCTCACCTTCACCGCCAATCAGGACCACACCTGCGAGCTGCAGGTTGAACACCCCTACACCAACATCGTGGGCGACGAAGCAGGCGATTTCAAGTGCGTGCCGGACGGCACGAGGCTACGCTGGACCCTCACCGGCACCTTTGACCCGCAGAAGCAGGAGTGTGTCTTTAGCGGCTGCAACAAGGTTGCGGCTTTCAGCGCCACCGGGTCCCTCGCCTTCACCGCCGAGTCGACGGTGCGCGGCGGCAACCTGAGCTGCGTGTGGGTCAAAGGGAACCGGACCGAGGTGACCTTTGGTGCCCCGCCGCTAAAGCTGGTCAAGTAGGGCCAGGTCGACCCATCCACCGCCCCGCATGGGGCGAAGCGATTACGCCATGCTGTTCGGACCGGGCGCGGTGTAGGGCGGCCCGTTCTTCTCTGGCCAGCTCGCCGGGCGGGAGCTGCCGCCTCTCACCACTGCCCTGGTGCGGATGACGCCAGTCTCGCCGGCAGTGGCCGGTGTTCGACCTGTCCCAGGCCGTCGCCTCGCGCCTGTCTGCTGCCGGGCCGCTGGCGCTAGACCTACCTGAGCCAGAGGCAGACTCTGCTCTATGGCAACGGCCTTGCGGGCCGTCGGAGATAATCACCGGGGAGGTCACAAGCATGGACGAGGAAAGGATCGAAGTGCAGGCGGACACCCTTCAGGAGGCGCGAGCACAGCTCCGCGCGCAGGTTCCGGAGGGGTTCACGGTGCTCTCGGAAGAGGTCCTGGCCGACGGCGAGCCCAAGACGGCCAGGCTCTCCGCGGTGCCCGACAACGTGCAGGTCCTGGCACAGAAGGAGCTGTCCACTCCGGCTACCAGGACGGCGGTCGTCAAAGCGTTTGCTGAGGCCGGCGCGCAGGCCGCGGCACAGGCGCTGGCCCGGCGCGAGCTCGGCGAATTTGGCCACTATCGGAACCTGCGCCTGGTTAGCAAGGGCGGCACAGGGTTTCTGGGGCTGGTCAAAAAGCCGGATGAGTACGAGGTCGAGCTGTACCGGGAAGCGGTTTTCGAGGTGACCTACCGGACGAGGGCCCGCATCTCGGCCAGGATCAGGGACGAGCAGGCCTACCTCACGCTGCAGATCGCCCAGGCGGGGAACCGCCAGGTAGATGAGGACAAGCGTATGACCATCATCAAGGAGCTGGCCGCGAGCAGTGATGCGCGCGTGCCGAACGTGCTGATCAGTCTCCTGAATGAACCCGAGGGAGGCGTGCAGAACCACGCGGTGATTGCCCTGGGCCAGATGCGTAATGCCGCTGCGGTGGAACCCCTCATCCAGGTACTGCTGCATGGAGAGGACCACACCGGCACCGGCGGAGTGCGTTACCTTGCGGCCGTGGCCCTGGGCAGGATTGGCGATGCCCGCGCGATGAGTGCGCTGAAGGCCGCGCTGGAGGATCAGAATTGGCACGTGAGGGACGGCGCGGCGATGGCGCTGCAATGGCTGGATCCCAGGTCGGACTGGGGTCGGATGTGCGCCGCCATTCGGGCCTTGCGGCCGGCCACGAAGGCACGGCTGGATCAGCTCGGAGCCAAGTACCGGGGTTCGCAGAAGCTCGGCAGCGTGGGCGAAGTGATCCACGTGCTTCAGGACGAGCGGGAGAAGTATACGCGGGTTGTTGGGTGGAATGCGGTTCCCGACGCGGTTGGAGTCTCGTTTGACAACTATGTGCGCATAGGCGCCGACGAGGCCCCCGCGACGCGCCGGCTCGATATCGATGTGGTCAGGGCTGAAGGCCAGTTTGTTGTCTATATGACCAGCACGTTTTTGTAGGCACAGCCTGGCCAAATGGGGCGCGTCGCTCACGGAGAGCGGCCCCCCTGGTGATGGGCGGGTGGGTGGTGTAAGGGTGAGGGAGCGGGGGTTGGTGGGGCCGCGCCCAGAGTCTGTACCGCAAACCTGCGGGGGTGTGAGCGCATCGACGGCCACCATCAACGCGGTGTGGAGCGCAAGCGCCAGCAGCCGAACGGTCGGGAGAGGCGTCTGGCGGCCGAGGTGAGCACGCCCCCGGCCGGGTCAGAAGCGCTCCAGGTGCAGCACCAGGCCGCTCAGCGGCGGCAGTTCCAGACGGTACGCACCGCCCGCGAGCGACGGCAACGCCGCACCAGACAGTAGATCCGTGGCCGTCCACGGGCCTGGCGGCAGCGACGTGGCACCCAGGTCCAGCGTGGCCGCCGTGCTCTCCCGAGAAAAGTTGAGCACGACCAGCAGTTGCGCCGCCGCATCCTGCCGCAGGTAGCTGTAGACGCTCCGCGGCCCCTCGCTCACCGTCACCCGCTCATAGCTGCCCAGCGATAGAGTGGGCCAGTTCTGCCTCAGGCGGATCAGCCGCCGATAGTGAGCCAGCAGCGAGGCCGGGTCGTTCGTCTGCTCCTCCACCGACACGCCATCGTTGGCGGCGTTGTTGCGGTCGGCCGGCCGGAACCAGGTGGTCATTCCCGGGCCGCTCTCGGCCGCGTACCAGTCCATCGGCTCGCGGCGGTACTCGTCCCAGTAGGGCTGGCCGTTGCCCTTGACGCCGCTCATGCCGATCTCTTCGCCATAGTACACCAGGGGCGAGCCGGGCAGCGTAAAGAGCAGCGTCGCGGCCAGCCGAGCCAACCCCTCATCGCCCTGCACCGAGCTCATCACACGGTTGGTGTCGTGGTTGTTCAGAAAGATCACGCTCTGCGCGCCCGCGGAGTAGTAGCGCTCGCGCTGCAGCAGCGCGCCGTGCACAAAGCCAGGCGGGTCCACCAGGTTCAGCACGCCGCGGCCCGTGGCCAGCGGGTCGGCAGCCAGTACGTAGTAGAGGGGAAAGTCAAAGGTGCTGTCGAACTGGCCGCGGTAATAGGTGCCAATGTCCTGGGCCGTGCTCCACACCTCGCCCAGCAGGAGCAGGTCGGGGTTGAGGGCCTTGAGCTCGCTGCGGAGGCGCTGCCAGAAGGCGTGGGACTGCGCCAGCGCCCAGTCGCAGCGCAGGCCGTCGATGCCGTTGGTATAGTCGCCATCGCCGTCGAGGTCCAGCCAGTAGCGTGCCACCTGCAGGGCGTACTCTTGCACCGCCGG
This sequence comes from Chloroflexi bacterium ADurb.Bin180, assembly GCA_002070215.1. NCBI lineage: Bacteria > Bacillati > Chloroflexota > Chloroflexi bacterium ADurb.Bin180. Next base: position 9,635 of record MWCV01000060.1, read on the forward strand.
GTTGTCGCCGTTGGGCGTGGGCACGGAAGGGATGTTGGCAAAGGCCTTGTACCTGGTGTGCGCCTCGTCGTACCAGGTGAACCAATCGGCATAGGGCGAGGCGGGGTTGCCGTAGGCATCGCGAAAGTAGGGGTGCTGGTCGGAGACGGCGCCCATCACATAATCCAGCAGCACGCGGATGCCCCGGCGGTGGCACTCTTGCACCAGGGTGATCAGGTCCTCGCGCGTGCCATAGTCGGGATTGACGCGGAAGTGATCGACGGTGTCATAGCCGTGGTAGCTGGCCGCGGCGAAAATGGGCATCAGCCAGAGGGCGTTCACCCCGAGGTCGGTGGTGGTCTGCGGGTCGCCGTCGTTGAGATAGTCCAGCCTGTCCGTCAGCCCGCGCAGGTCGCCGATGCCGTCGCCGTCCGAGTCGGCAAAGCTGCGCACGAACACCAGGTAGAGCAGCATCTCGCGGCCCCATTGCGGCGTGATCAGGTCGGGCACCGGCGTAGGGGCGGGCTGCCAGACGGGATAGGGCGTGGCAGTGGGGGGCGCCGGGGTCGGCGCCGGTGCCGGAGCACACGCCGCGGCCAGCACGGCCAGCGCCAGGCCAGCGCTCAGCGTCCGGGCCGCCGTGCGGGGCATCAGCCCTCCCCGGCCGTGAGCACGTCGAGCACGGCCGCCATCATCGCTCGGTAAGTGGCGCCGAGGTTGGGTGAGAACACGCCGGGGATCATCTGGAGCCAGGCCCGGGGCAGCAGCCGCTTCATCCTCATAGCGATGGCCGGGTCATGCTGGGGATCACCGCGCCAGGCCAGCAGGAACACGGGCACCGATAGCTCCCGCAGCGGCGAGAGGGGCAGCCGCCAGTTCGACACGGCACGGTGCGCCGCGATCATGCTCGCGGCGTCATAGTGGCGATAGAGAAAGGCCATCTCGGCGGTAGCTTCTTCGGGCATATTGAGCGCCTGCCACTCGGCGCTGGTGCGGGCGATGGTGCCTTCGATGCCCTGCTCTTCCAGCAGACGGGCAAAGGTCTGCAGTGCGGCCCGGTTGCGGTTGGGCCGGTCGCCAAAGGCCGGGCCGGTCTGCAGGAGGGCGAGCGTGCGCTCGGGATGGGCCTGGGCAAAGCGCAGGGCCGCCGCGGCGCCCATCGAAGCGCCGCCGACGATGGCGCGCGGGATCTCCAGCGCGTCGAGCACGGCGGCAATGTCCTCACCCATCAGGCGCGGCTCGTACAGCGCCTCATCCCGAGCCGGTGACGACTGGCCATGGCCGCGCTGATCAAACACAATCAGACGCACGTCCTGACCGGCTTCGCCCCACTGGATGCGCGCGTACTGGCGGCAGCCGCCCAGCCCGTGCAGGTAGACCACCGGCACGCCCTGCCCGCTGACCTCCACGGCCAGGGTCAGTTCTCCCGAACGAACGCGTAGCATCGTCCCTCTCTCCCGCGGCCCTAGATGAGCGAGTGGCCGCGGACCAGGGCCAGGGCCTCTTCGGCCTGGCTCCGGTCGTCGAGCATAGGGCAGAGGATGATGTTGGTGCGCCGGCTCAGGTCGGCTACGTGGTCGCGCAGGTCCTGCAGAGTGCAGTTCACGGTCAGCGGTACGCTGGTGCAGCGCGCCAGCAGCGTGTCGAGCTGCTCAAAGGTGCGCGCGGTGTTGGGGTCCTGCGCGACCTGGATGCCCATCAGGTTCCTGAGTTTGGAGATTTCGGGGATGACGTGGTGGCCCAGGCTGTGGGTGTGAATCTGCCCGTGGCCAAAGTGGTCGATCACGCGCTGGGTGTAGGGCCGGGCAAAGGTGGCGTAGGTGCGCGGGCTCACCAGGCAGGCAATGTCCTCGGACATACAGACCGTGCCGGGCGGCAGCCACGCTCCTGCCACCTGCCCGCCATAGGATGGGCCGATGATGCGCTGGATGCGCTCGGCTACCCAGATGGTGGCCGTAGTGCAGAACTCCATCAGCCGATGCACCTGCTGTGGCGAGTCCATCATATCGGTAAAGAGCGCCGGGCCGCGCAGGCCGTGGGCCAGGTCCAGCGGCGCATAGTAGCCGCGCACCACGGGGATGCCCAGCGGCCGGCAGTGCGCCACCAGGTGCTCGATGGTGTGGGCCAGGATGCGGTACCAGCGGTTGTCCTCGCTCAGGGTGAGCTGATCCAGGTCTTCCCAGCGCTCGATCACGGGGTTGGCCCAGGAGGTGTCCTCCGAAAAGGTGACCTCACCCTTGACATAGGCGCTGTACTCGCCGATGCCGATGAACAGCGCGCCGCAGGGGATGTTGTCGTCGGCGATGCCGACCGCGTCCTGCCACTGGCGG